>JBEBIK010000236.1:0-3908 GCA_040080445.1 Pseudobdellovibrio sp. | reverse complement strand
GGCTGACCCATAATATTAAGGCTGGTATTAAGTACGCAGTACAAATCAGTTATATTTCCAAATTCGTTAATGAGTTCATAAAATAACTCATTTTGTGATCGGCGCACTGTCTGCATTCGCGATGTGCCATCGTGGTGAGTTACTTCTTTTAAATCTTTTTGGTATTTAGGTTTAACTAGGGCTGCAAACGACATATATGGATTATTAAATTTTTCAGGTATTTCAAAGTATTGGTGAGCTTTTTCAAATGTTACCGAACTACCATAGGGCCTAAAAGACTCTCGAAATTTAATATTTGCGTTTAAGTAGTCTTTAGCGCCCGGCTTGTCAGGTCTGCATAAAATACTACGATTGCCTAAAGCGCGCGGGCCTGATTCGCTTCGCCCCTGAAACCACGCCACCACATGTCCATCCGCAAGTAACTGAGCCGTATGTTTAGTAATAGAGCTAGGTTTAATTACTTCGTATTCTGAGCTATTAAAAACACTTAAGACTTGGTTGGCTGTTGGTATAGATGACTTCGGACCAAAATATCCGTGTTGCGTTTCATGAGAATTAAGTTTCCAGATATTTTTTTTTAAATATCCCACATAAGCCGTGCCAAGTCCAATAGACTCATCGCCAGGAAATGGAGGAACGTAAATACTTTCAAAAATACCTAAATTAATCAGCTTCATATTCGAAGTACAATTTAATGCACAACCACCGGTAATTATTAAGTATTTATATTCTGGAAACTTAGCCTGCATATTTTTAATGTAGCCGATATAGTCTTTTTCAAAATAAGCCTGAGCTGTAGCAGCAGCTTTTGTATATTCAGAAAAATGCTCACTTGTTTCCCAATCTTTTTTTGATTTTCCAGTAAAAGCATGCGACCAATCTAAGTTTTCTAGATAAGTTTCCACATCAGTGATATTTTCAGCTTCACTAAATGCGGCTAGACCCATAACTTTACCGGCAGAGCGTTTTGAGTTAAATATAAATTCTGATATTTTTTCATAAAAACTACCTAAACCCGTACTGAAATAATGCTGAGGATGAGATTTGCTTTTTTTAAAAATTTGAAATTTCTTATCTACACAAACTAATCGGCCCGAATCAAATGTATAGAGTGTCCGCTCTTCGCAGGCCTCTTCTCCGAAAGAATTTTGTTTGGCTAGATTATACTCGGCATGAGAAGTATTAAAGGCTTTAGCTCTTGAGCCAGCACCATCAATTACCAATATAAGTGCTTTATGGTATGGAGACATAAATGCAGCGGCATGGGCGTGTGCTAAATGATGAGTGCAGTAATTAATATTTTTATTGAAGTGACGACTAAATACGTCGAGCTTATTTTCTTTTAAATATTCAAAAAATGGAAATCTTGAATTTAAAGCAAGTTCAATGTTAAGTGGGTCTTCTACGTCACGATTTTCATAAATAGAAGAATTAGTTAAGTCATATTTTATGCGTATTTTTTCAAGCGCTAAACTGGGCCACGCGCCTGATGCCTTTTTACGTGTTAGTCTCTCTGTGAGCAAAACCTCAATATTGTCTGCATCCTCAAAATAGCATACAGACGAATTAAATAAGGTTTTTCCAATTCCAACAGTAGGCATTTCTTAACTAGTTACTAGCAGAAATGTGCGAGCTAGATTCTTTGTAGTGGCGGTAGCCAGCAGGAATATTTTTGTAAATATCTACTACACCAGAAGGCCAACGTATTTTTAAAGAATCAATTTTGCTCAGCTTACCTAAACCAAAATGTAGGATTGCTTGCGATTGCGCAGCACCGTTATTGGCTACAAGGTGTCGAACTAATTTTTTATCTTTAAGCTTAGCCTCAACTATCACACCAACACCATCTTTGTTCGAGCGAGAGCCTTCAAACGAAAGGATCACAGACTTATTTTTAAGTTTAGATTGATTTAGATAGACCTGTACGGAACTGAATTTATTCTTATCTGTTCCTGGGTCAGCATTTCTCAGCACTAAATCCATATTTCCATCTTGATTTAGGTCAGCAGTTGTAACTACGTAGCCATCGCTGATGGAGTCAACACCTAGCATGTAGGCTACATCGGTAAATGTGCCATCGCCGTTATTTCTGAATAGTCTATTTTTTTGAAACCCAGTCATAGAAGGGTGCGAGTTTTTATTCGGCACAAGCGAAGTAACATCACCAGTAAAATCTGTTAAAATTTTCATGAAGCTCGTATTTGCCTGTTCAACCCCTTCAGGACTACCTATAACTTCTTGGTAGTCTAAATCGAATTTTGCATAAGCTCTGGAAAATAAGCTGGTAATATCTTGATTTTTTTCATTACCACTCCACAAGCCAGTCGGAACATAAATATCAAATAGGCCGTCGTTATTGTAGTCAATAACCTCAACACCGCCAACACCATAACCTGTGTTGTTAATGCCTGAAATAGCAGTTACATCGGAGTAGTTTTTACCATCCTTAGTTTTAAAAATGCGAACTCCGTAAGTTCCAGGAATTTTTGAGTACTCCGAAAAATTATTAACAAGTCCGTTGTGCAATCTTTCAAAAGGTAAAAAATTCACATTTGTGTAAATAAACTCAAGCATGCCGTCGTTATCTAGATCAGCTGCGGTAAAGCCCATTCCAAAATTGTAGTTGGTAACTCCAATTTTATCTGCAACCTGAACAAAGTTGCCGTTGCCAGTGTTTTTATAAAGCGGACTTAAATTTGCTTTATCGTCTACAACAACAATATCCATATTTCCATCTAGGTCGTAGTCAACTCCAGAAGAAGTGTGAGGAAACACAACTGCAGCCTCTGGGTATCCGTTGGTATAAGCATTACTAGCTTTAGAGTATGGAATTTTTTCTTTAGTTACTTCATTAAAGCTGAACTTACCTAAATTGTAAAATAAGCCTTGCGGATGCGGCTCTTTTAAATCTACGAAACCATTAGCGCTTTTATTAAGAACTGTAAAATCTTTTGCTCCAGGAAATCCTATGTAAAAATCAAGTAAGCCATCGTTGTTGTAGTCGGCAACAGCTGAAGGCATTGCGTAGTAAGTAGGCTGTCTGTTTTTAATTGTAGTATCTTTAACAAATTTGTTTCCGGTATTTCTATAAAGAATAATATCATTTCCTTTTTGCTCACTAGGTGCAAATCGTACAAACATTAAATCTTTTAGTCCGTCATTATCAAAGTCATTACAAACGATACTTTTTGCTAGAGTTTCATTTCCGAGTCCAAGTGTTTCGTTAGAAACTTTTGTAAAACTTCCATCGCCTTTACCTTTGAAAACTTCAGATGGACCCATGTGACCAATGATCAAGTCGGCAAATCCATCGTTGTTGTAATCGCAGGTAGAAATTGCATAACCACCACGGCGAATAGCTTCGCGTCGTAAATAATTAGCGGGTTCTACATCGGCTACAGATAAAACTTCTTTAAAGGCCTTGGTAGCGGTTACAAAGCTTTCTCCCGACTGTAAGTTGAGCGAACGCAAAGACCACGGCTGGTTAGCGTCAATTCTTTCTGCGGTAATTAAAAAAACAAAATTATCTTGGCGCATTAAATTTTTATTATCTAAGCCGCGAATGTCGGCACGCACTTCAATGTTAAAATAATTAGGTTGAAATGTTGTCGGAGATCGTCTTGAGACCGGAGTTTTAATTGAGTAAGGACTTAACTCCACAAAATCAATTTTTTTGAAATGAGACAGATATTTATTAAACTCTTTTTTAAATTCTACAAAATTTTGTGATTTACTTAATAAAGACCATTTTGTTTCAGTTATGCCCTCATATTTTTTTATGCTTTGCATTTGCGAATCTAACTTAAACGAAAAGCTTTTAGAGCTTTGATAAAAATACAAACCTGATAAATACTTACTAGCCATTTCTTTTTCAAGCGGCTCAATGACCGATTTTTGAACTTGCTGAA
>JBEBIK010000235.1:0-3909 GCA_040080445.1 Pseudobdellovibrio sp. | reverse complement strand
TTTTGCTCAGGAAGTCGATACCAGTGACTTGCGAGTAGCATTTGATATTAGCGCCACTCATTCTGGATTGACGACTTATAAAGGTTACTCAGATGATTTTTCAGCTTATTTAAAATTTAAGTATAAAGATTGGTTTGTACAGCCCTTTTTGAAGGCTGGCTCTAGTTCATATTATTATTTAGATGAAACCATTTCTGGGAATACATCTTATTCTCGCAATGAAAAAAATGGCATCGGACTTGGTGTCGACGTTTACTTAAATAAGTATATTAGAATTAGATACGTGCATGACTGGTATAATAACAAAACAGATAAAACATACTATCAACAAGACGCTTATTTGCTGATTTATAATCAGTATCTTGATTTGCAAGCTTTCGAGTTAAATAATTATTTAGAATCAGTGATTGTGCCTAGGTACTCTAACAACGCCAGTACGTATTTAAAAATGCAGGGTCTCAAAAGTTATTATATCAATCGTGATATAAACTACTCAAATTCGATTTATCCGTTTGCGCAGTTAAAATTAAAAAATAACGATGAAGAATTTTTCGGTAAAAGTGGTACCTTGGTAAGTGTTGGTTTAGGTTATAAATATTATGGTAAGCCTCAAGTTCAAAGCTCTTTAGCATTTGTTTTAGAGGGACACTCTGTAATTCACCAGTCAAAAGACTTTAACTCTGATTGGTTTCAAATCTTAGCAGTGCTGCAATATACATTTAAATAGTTGGGATAAAAGATGGAAGATTACAATATTTTTACAAAATTAACTGCATTTGATGGCTGGATGTTTTTTACTGTTTTAATCAGTACATGCTACATACTTGAAGATGTGGTTATTGACTTGATTTCACTTTTTGGTCGGTTAAAGCCTACTAAGCTTGATAAATCTGAATTAAATAAGTTTAAATCTATACCACAAAAAAAGATTGCGGTGATGGTTGCTAACTGGAAAGAAGATGACATTATTGAGCATGCTATTTCGGGAAATGTGAACAATATTGATTACACAAATTACCAGTTCTTTTTGGGTGTTTATCCTAACGACCTACCTACATTAGAAGCGGCAAAAAGACTTGAGAGTAAGTTTGCAAATGTAAAAGTGGTTGTTAATTCTATTAAAGGGCCAACATCAAAAGGTCAGATGTTAAATGAAATAGTTAAGCACCTCATTAAAATTGACCAAGGCTTTCAGGCTTTATTGATTCATGATTCAGAAGATGTAATTCATTATCAATCATTAAACTTAATGAATAGTTTGTTAGATAAATATGACTACATTCAAATTCCAATTTTTTCATTACCAGTGGCTCTTAGTAAATTTACAGCAGGAATTTATATCGATGAATTTGTTGAAGCTCACACAAAAGATTTAATCGTACGAAATTTCTTTAATGCGGGAATACCTTCAGCTGGGGTAGGTACAATATTAAAATGGGAGTCTGCTTTAAAGGTAATTGAAAAACAAAAAGGTCAATTGTTTAAAGAAGATACCGTAACTGAAGATTATCATTTGGGACTTGTTTACAACGAAATGGGATTCAAATGTAATTTTGGTTGTTTTAGCTATGAAATAAAAGATCAAAAAACTGGAAAAACCACTATTGAGTACATTGCAACTCGTGAGTATTTTCCGCAAAAAATTAAGCAATCAGTTAAACAAAAGTCACGCTGGATAGCAGGTATCAGTTTGCAAGGTTTTGAAAATTTAAAATGGAGAAGCACCGGATTTATGGGGTCTTATTTTTTATGGCGTGACCGTAAAGGCTTGTTTGGATCTTTTTTGTTTGTTTCTTCTTTTATATTTACAGTCTATTTCTTAGTAACATGGTTTACGACTGGGGTTTGGCCTTGGTTGGAATACCAAAAATTGAATCCGTTATTTTCTAATTTAATGTTGTTAAATCTCATACTTGCGATTTTTAGAATTCTACAGCGCGTATACTTAGTTTCTAAAGTTTATACTTTTAAAACAGCATTGTTTGTTCCGCTAAGATGGATCTTTAGTAATTTTATAAACACAGCAAGTGGATTTTCAGCTATTTATAATTTCAGCAAATCTAAAGTTACTGGAAAGTCATTAGCTTGGACAAAAACTGAGCACATAGTTCCTGTTGAATTTTCTCACAATATGACTTCAACAAAACTAGTCCAGTCTGATTCTATTGGAACAGTAAACTCTGGTCGCAACTCTAATTAAGTGATATTCTTTGCCTATCAACATGGATAGACTAATAGGCAATGAATAAAAAAACAGTTATATTTGTATTTGGTACTAGGCCAGAATTAATTAAAATTTTTCCTCTGATTTTAGAAGCCAAAAAAAACAGTCATTTAAACGTATTAGCTTGTTCAACTGGTCAGCATAAAGAAATGTTAGACTCCTTATACGAAGTTTTTAATATTAAGCCTGATATTGATTTTCAGCTTATGAAGCCGAATCAAAATTTAACCCAACTGCACGCTGAAACCATGATGTGTATTCAAAAAGTCATTCACGAACACAAGCCAGATTGGTTGGTGGTTCAAGGAGATACAACTACGGCTCATGCATCTGCTATGGCGGCTTTTTATGAGAGAGTGCCAGTGGCCCATGTTGAGGCCGGGCTCAGAACATACGACATCAATTCGCCATATCCTGAAGAAATGAATAGGCGAGCTATTGGGTTAATAGCGAAAGCTCATCTGAGCCCAACACTCGATGCGGCCAACAATCTCAAAGCAGAGGGTGTGGATGCTTCTGCGGTGCTTGAGATAACTGGTAATACAGGAATTGATACATTAAAAATCATTTCTCAAAAAGTAGAATCTTCTGAATCAATTAAAGCTAGTATGATTTCTAAATTTAAATATGTGAATTTAGAAAAATTTGTTTTGGCAACGATGCACCGTCGAGAAAACTTTGGTGTTCCTCAGAGACAAATACTAAATTCTTTTTTGCATATTGCAAAAACTCATCAAATTGACATACTTTTTCCGGTACATCCAAACCCAAATGTCAGAATATCGGTTGAGCAAATTTATAATAGTCATATGAGTAGTGGAGACGTTGTTTGGGTAACTCCTAATTATAAATTTGATAATTCGCAACCTGCTGGAAGAGTTTTTTTAGTAGAGCCTTTGCATTACCAAGAAATGGTATTTATTTTACAAAGAACAAAGTTAGTTATGACGGACTCTGGAGGCTTGCAAGAAGAAGCGCCTACTTTTGCTAAAAAAATTCTTGTACTTCGAAATAGTACCGAAAGACCAGAAGCAATCGAGGCGGGATTTTCAGAACTGGTAGGAACTGATTTTGATAAAATTACGACTACAGCTGCTAAATGGCTTAATATGGATAATCACTGGCCAAATGGAGTGCCTGAAAACCCTTTTGGTGATGGTAAAGCTTCAGAACGCATTATTCGTTTACTGAGCTTAAGCTAATTACTTTTTAAGATCTTTTGTAATAATAATGCCATCATTTCCGACCGCAATTAAGCGATTAATTTTAGCTATAAAAATTATATCGTTAAGATCAATTTCGCTACCCGTATTTTCTTCACTCCAGGTTTTTCCATCATCATGACTAGAGAAAATTACACCGTTATTTCCTGCTATATATGGAATGCCAGAATTATCAAAGGCGATTGCGTTGAGATAAGATTTAGATTTAATATTTTGATGATTCCAGCTTTTGCCTGAATCGAGACTTTTAATTATCGTAGTTTTATCTGCAATAGCCCAAATTTCATTATCATTTTTAAAAATTAAGTAGTTTATTTGATCTGTGTTTGGAACTTTTAACTTATCAAATGTCTGACCTGAGTTTGTGGTTGAAAATATAATTCCGTTGTCAGAAGTGAGTAAAAATTCATTTTCATTTTTAACAAGAAGAGAGTTTATATTTACATCCAATTTATTAACAAC
>JBEBIK010000234.1:0-3915 GCA_040080445.1 Pseudobdellovibrio sp. | reverse complement strand
TTACTCATCGATGGCTCTTCCTGTTACTTTTTTAAGTTCTTCAGTGGTTTTAACTGTATCTTTTGTAAAGTAGCCTGCAGCTTTTTTAGCTTCCATTTCAACTTGCGCATCTTGCGGAATTAAATCATCCGGAATTGAAATACGGTTTACAACTTCAATGCCACTTTTAACGATGGCGTCGTATTTCATATTGCTCATTGAATGCAAGTTATGAATTTTTGTAATACCAAATAAGTGCAAACAGTCTGGCATAAATTCTTGAAAACGCGCATCTTCAGTACCCGCCACACATTCTGTGCGGTGAAAGTAAGTGGCAGCGGTGTCGCCACCCTCTTGACGCTTACGAGCATTGTAAACTAAAAATTTTGTTACTTCGCCGAGCGCGCGGCCTTCTTTTCGATAGTAAATAATAATTCCCACTCCGCCTTTTTGGGCGGTACGAGCAGCATCTTCAATTCCGTACATCAAGTACGGACGACAAGTACAAATGTCAGAACCAAATACGTCTGAACCATTACACTCATCGTGTACGCGGCAAGTGAGTTCTACTTCTGGTTTTGCTAAATCAGCTGCATCACCAAAAATATAAGCCGTAGAACTTCCGATGGGAGGTAACCAAGTTTTTAAATCAGGACGAGTTATAAACTCAGGGTACATACCGCCCGTTTCTTGAAATAAAATACGGCGAAGTTCGCCCTCTTCAACGTTAAGTCTTTCAGCAATACCAGGTAAATACCAAACTGGGTCGATGGCCACTTTGGTTACGCGCACATCGCCATTGGCTTTTACAATTTTACCGTCGATTTTTAAACGGCCCTTGGCAATCGCTTCGTTAATTTCGCCAATTTGTAAGTGAGCTTGTGTAACTGAAATCGTAGGTCTGATATCATAACCCTCAGAATAAAGTTTTGGAAAATTAAGCTGTGGATCTAAACCCCACGGATCAACTGTTACCATCTTTAAAGAATCTTTCCAGCTTGGGTAAGGTCCGATTTTAACAGGGCTTTGAGTGTTATTTAAATCAGGTCTGTGAAGTGGCGGAAATTTACCGCTCGCCACTGAAAGCGCACGGTAAACCGTGTAACTTCCGCTATGGGCACCAATGGCATTACGTGCTTTATGATTGGTGTGCGAAGCTACGATTGGTCCGCGCTCTTCAGGAGTGGCTGCACCCCATTTTACAGGAATTGTTTCTTTGTACTGAAGATTACCTTGAGAGGCTAAAATAATATGATGTGATCGTTTATCTTTTTCTAACATATAAAATCCTTTAATTAAACCTACGACATCCAATTGTTGTCGCTTTGAGTTTCCCATTTAGTTGTTATTTTTTTTACATTCGACCAGAAATCTAAACTATGCTGGCCCGTAATATCGCCATGACCATATTTAGAAGCATTCGTACCACCAAATGAAAAAGGCTCACGAGGTACAGGTACACCGATGTTAACTCCCACCATGCCAGTTGATGCTTGTCTGACAACTCGGTCGGCCAGTGGGCCGCTCGAAGTAAATACGCTACATGCGTTTCCGTACTCAACTGAATTTTCAATTTTCATAGCTTCTGAAATATCTTTGCAGTGAACGATACTTAAAATAGGGCCAAACAATTCAACAGTTGCGGCTTCACTGCCCGGTTGAATATTATCTAAAATAGTTGGGCCAATCCAATTGCCTTCTTCCATTCCGGTAGGTGCTGTAACTTTACGTCCATCTAATAAAATTTTAGCTCCGGTTTTTTCGGCACTTGTGATTGCATCAACTAAGAAATCTTTTTGCGACTTCGTAATTAAAGCTCCCATATCAGTGCCAATTTTTAATGACGAGGCTCGTTCTACAATTTTTTGAATGTGTTGGTCTACATTTCCTACCGCTAATAAAACAGAAGCGGCCATGCATCTTTGGCCTGCGCAACCTGTGAATGAATCTGAAATTCCCATGCCGCTTAGTTCTTGATTAGCATCAGGTAGTAAAACGATATGATTTTTTGCGCCACCTAAAGCTAATGCGCGCTTACCTAAATGCGTTGCGCGCTGATAAACAATTTTAGCCACTTTCGTTGAACCCACAAAACCAACAGCCTTAACTGCCGAATGATCAATAATAGCATCAACAGTAAAACCACCGCCGTGAAGTACTGTGAATACACCATTTGGTAATCCCGCTTCAGTGAGTGCGTTTGCAATTTTTAAAGCAGTGAGTGGAGTTTTATCAGAAGGCTTCCAAACATAAGCATTACCTAAAGCCAAACAAATCGGAATCGTCCACATTGGTACCATGGCCGGAAAATTAAACGGTGTAATGTTAGCCACCACACCTAAAGGCTCACGGCGATACTCACAAGTAACACCACGAGAGACTTCAACTTTGCCGCCTAAGTCTAAATTTTGAATTGATATGGCGTACTCTAGAACTTCGAGGCCCTTCATTAATTCGGCCTTAGCTTCATTAAAAGTTTTACCGCACTCAGAACTTGTTAAATGCGAAATCTTGTCGATATCGCGAATTAAAATATTTCTAAAGTTAAATAGAATATGACTGCGCTCTTTGATTGGAGTCTTACCCCAAGCCACTTGAGCTGTTGCGGCAGCTTGTAGTGCCGCTTCAATTTGATCTTCGGACGGAATCGAAACTTCGCCGATTTTTTTTCCGTTGTAGGGAGAAAATACATCAGGGTTGCCGGTTTCGCCTTTAACCCATTCTCCGTTTATCAGGTTATGACAAATCACGGGCTCTTTAGGTAGTATAGTTTGCATGTTTTACCTCTCTGAAATCCAAAAAGTAAGAATAGAACAAAGGTCAAAAGTATCAAGAAACATAGCTTGCGATGCGGGGCATAATATATTATGTTCCCCCTCTCAGGCGGGCTATATGCATAAAATTGGTGATTTCTGTGTTTTAAGAGTGGTGGCAATAGAATCTATCGGGGCTTTTTTAGACTGGGGCCAAGAAAAAGATTTATTCTTACCTTACTCGGAACAAACCGCAAAATTTGAAATCGGCGACGACGTTATCGTCAGAATCTACGAAGATAATCTTCAAAGACCCTGCTCTTCTATGCGCTTAGAAAGATTTTTAGACAAACACACCGAAGTGTTAAAACCCGAACAAAAAGTAGATCTGTTAGTTTTTGGCCAAACAGATTTAGGCTACAAAGCCGTGATCGACAGCAAATTTTTAGGCATTCTTTATAAAAACGAAGTTTTTCACAACATCGAGTACGCCGATAAAATCGTAGGCTACATTAAAAAAGTAAGAGACGACGGAAAAGTCGATTTAATTTTACAACCTTTCGGCAACAAAGGCTCTTCAGATCTGGGTGAGCGAATCATTGAAGTTTTGAAAGAAAACCAAGGTTTTTTAGACTTAACTGAAAAAACTTCGCCAGAAAAAATCTACGAAATCTTCGGCGTAAGTAAGAAAAAATACAAAATGGCCTTAGGCGGAGTTTACAAAAAGAAACTCATCACAATAGACCCCGACGGCATCCGCTTAATCGCAAAATAGAATGTAGAATGTACGCCGTACCTTTTCCCCATTCGGGGAAAAGGTACGGCGTACATTCTCAGTTGCCTAGCTTTACTAGTTCTAATTTAAATTCGCGGTTTTTGTTTCTTAAGCTTGAAAGATTGGTTTCTTTATTTGAGATCTCGTATTCGAGAGATCGCACTTGGCTTCTGGCATTGTTCAATAAATTAATGGTTTGATCGTTTTGTGGAGCGTACTGATAACGTGAAACCAAACTGGTTTTTTGAGCTAAATCAGTTTTTAAATGTTTTACTTCATTCTCTATACGATTGATCTGATTATTATTTTCTGAAATTTCTTCGTTGAGATATCTTTTGCGACCGCGGTTAAACTCAGGCAAAAAAGACTCTTCAAGACCAGATGGGCAAATTTTATTGTAAGGATTGC
>JBEBIK010000233.1:0-3930 GCA_040080445.1 Pseudobdellovibrio sp. | reverse complement strand
GTTATAAGAGCTTTAAAAATTATCGATTAAGAACGTTAAATGCTTGTTCTTGAAAGACTTTTTGGATTTACCAACGATTAAAAAAGAAGAGCCTTAAAAAAGTAGGGGTAAAATATCGTAAGTTATTGAAATCATTAATTAATTGGTGCCCAGTGAGGGAGTCGAACCCCCATGCCTCGCGGCGCTAGGTTCTAAGCCTAGTGTGTCTGCCAATTCCACCAACTGGGCACAGACGATAACAGAGAAACAGTTGTATCAAAAAAAACTGAAAAAGCAAAAACTACTTTTCGCTAATGAGTTTTTTATATTCAGGAGCGCGCATTAAGTTAGCAAGTTCCTTTTCAGAGTCCATTTCAATACGTACTAACCAACCCTCATTATTAGGGTCGTCGTTTAATGAAGACGGATCATCCATTAAAGCCGAGTTCACTTCGATTACAGTGCCTGAAACAGGCGCGTAAAGGTCAGAAACCGCTTTAACCGACTCAACAACACCAAATGTTTGGTTTTGTGTTACTTTTTGTCCCTCTTCTGGAAGGTCCACGTAAACCACTTCGCCTAATTGGTCTTGAGCAAATTCAGTTACACCAACAGTTACGATATTCTCGTCAACTTGTGCCCACTCGTGGTCTTTAGTGTAGTAAAAATCTTCTGGTACGTGAAATGGCATTTTTAGCTCCTAAATTAAGATTGGGTGATTAATTTTTTATAGTCTTCAGATTTCATTAAACCCGGAATTTCGCTTTCCGAAGCTATTTGAACCTTTATGAGCCAGCCATCTGTGTTTGGGCTAGTATTTAGGCTATCAGGGTTGTCTAACAAAGATGCATTAATTTCTGTAACAGTACCCGATATCGGGGCATATAAATCCGAAACAGCTTTTACAGACTCAACAACGCCGAAAGTTTGATTTTGATTCAACTTGTCGCCAACTTTTGGAAGATCTACATAGACGACTTCACCCAGCTGATCTTTTGCGAATTCGGTAATTCCAATAGTTGCAATGTTAGACTGAATCAAAGCCCACTCGTGGTCTTTTGTGTAAAGATAATTTTCTGGAATGTTAAATGACATGATAGTACCTACGTTTTATTAACAAATGGTGTTTTAACTACATGAGCTTTAACAAGTTTTCCGCGAATGTCGACGAAAAACTGTGAGCCTTCAGTTGTAAATGCGGTCTCAACATAAGCTATTCCGATGGGTTCATCAAGAGTTGGCGAGTGTGTTCCGCTAGTTACTAAGCCTATTTTTTCGCCAGTTTCTTTTTTAATTTCGTAACCCTGTCTTGGAATGCCCCTTTCGAGCATTTTGAAGCCAATTAGCTTACGTTTTAAGCCTAGTTCTTTAGCTTTAAGCATAGGGGCTTTGCCGATAAAGTCTTTAGCATTGGGTTTCATGGCCCAACCTAAAGTGGCTTCATACGGATTAGATGCGTCATCAATTTCGTGGCCGTAAAGAGAAAATTTCATTTCAGTTCTGAGTGTATCTCTGGCACCAAGGCCAATAGGCTTAGCTTTTGGGCTGGTGTTGTTCAGAAGTGCATTCCAAAGATCTGATGTGCCTTTGGCTTCGATAAACACTTCACAACCTTTTTCGCCGGTGTAACCAGTTGTTGCGATCATGATTTGATGGTTGTTAAAAGTAGATTTTTTAATTTGGTTTCTCGCCATTTCAGAAACTTTGATATTAAATGTTTTGTCGCAAAGTTCTAAAGCTTCAGGGCCTTGAATTGCGATCTGCCCCCAGATTGAAGATTCGTCTATGATGTCAGCACCCTTATTGTTTTTAATCATCCAAGCAAAATCTTTATCTTTGTTAGAGGCATTGACGCAGACAAGGTAGTCGGCATTTTTCTCGAGACAATAAACAAAGATATCGTCCACTAATCCGCCTTCATGATTTGGTAGAAGACCGTAGTGAGCTTGTCCGTTCTCGAGTGTAGAAATATCGTTAGTTGTTAACCACTGCAAAGACTCAACAGCTTTAGTGCCTTTAACTCTGATTTCGCCCATGTGAGATACATCGAATAGTCCTACGTGGTTGCGTGTGTAGAAATGTTCTTCTTTAAGGCCTTCATATTGAATAGGCATAATCCAACCCGCAAAATCCACCATGCGGGCATTGGCTTTTACGTGGTCGTTGTACAGAGGAGTTTTTTGAGAAGTGGCTGAGTTTGTCATGAGCGAAAACTATCCTGATTACGAGAGTTGATCAACGATATATTGAACGTCTTTATTTTTCGCTAGTTCTTTCTTAAAATAGATATAGAACTGGGTTTCATTCATAAGCTGACTAAGAGATAGGCTGGTAACGAGCTCACGGTTTCCGTACTCTTCAGGAACTATGGCCCAGCATTGGCCTTGATGCACTTTGGCTTCTAAAAGCCTCCAGTCATTGGCAATAAAGTGAATATTCAGCTCGGGTATTTCGAATTTTTTATTCTTGTTTTGCTGCAAATAGTTCAAATTTTTATCATAAGCGGCAAAAGGCTTTTTTTCGTAAGAAGTAATATTCCAGCTTTTGGGAATTATGATTTTCCAACTAGTTGAGAAAAGTTTTTTGCGAAAATGATTATAGCTTTCAAAGTTTTCCTGCAGCACAGCCATATCCAACTTATCTTCTAGTAGCTGTTCGCGGATATTGTCGCCAGAAAGGGCTACGAGTTCCATTGGGCATTTGTATTTAAGGTTGGCCACGTATTTGTAAAGTATTTCAGGGCGGGCCGCGAGAGTTAGTTTTTCTTGCTGATTGTTAATTGAAAAGCTTGCAAAACCATCTTGTAATTCGCGCAAATCGTAAACGGCTTTTTTGTAGTAATGATGAACATTCTGTCCATAGTCCGTCAAAATTTTTTGGCGTTTAACGCTATGAAAAAGTGGTTTTTTAAAATATTTCTGAAACTGCTCAATTTGGCGAGATGCCGAGGGTTGTGACTGATTCAAAATTTTAGCAGTCTTTACTAAATTTTGTGTATCACCAAATAAAATAAAAGTTTCAATTAAGTGAAGTGCGATCATTCTAAAAATTTTATTTCTTTGACGTTAGAATATTGGGCCAAAATATCTTGGTATTTTGTTCGGGCTTCGTAGCCAGTGGGCGTGTTAATCATGCGGGCTATAGTCACATAACCCAATGCTTTGTTTGGGTTATCCCAAGTCAAACCAGCTTGCTTGAATTTTTCTTGATGCATTATAAACCAGTTATGAATTTTTTTGGTTTCGAAGGCGGCCCATTCGGCATTTAGTTTTTGTCCAAAATTAAGACCAGTATTGGCAGAAAATCTGCGGTGAGGTTTGATATGCTCAATTGGAATACTTTCAATATCCCCCGCATGGTAAATTTCATAGAGATGGCGCCCGACATCGCAATAAATAATATTAACGTCACCAAAATTTCGTTCCAATGTAAATTCGCTGAAGGCTTCTTCTGGGATCTGCTTTGCGTAGGGAATTTGCCATTCAAACTCAATGCGCATACGTCTTACCTGATTGGGCCCAATAGGATAGCGAAGATTAAATAATTCACTTTCAATAGAATGTATCAAGCCATTAAATTCGTGCCAAGTTTGAAAGTTAGAAGAGGTTACGCGTATTTCTACAAGATGATTATGGGCAAAATTGCGGTGAAGATCGTTCATGCTAATTTGCATGCTGTCTAAGTCAGTCTCGTCTATTTTTTTTTGGAGCAGTTCTGGAAACTCCATAGAGAGCTTTTCTATTATTTTGTGAAATTTTTTCAGTAGCGACTCAAGGTTATCATTGTCTTTAATAGGAAAATTATAAAGGCGAGTCTCTGTTATTGGGCCGCTAACTAAAGCGTCTTTAACCGAACTAAGCCATATTTTAGAAGCTGGCTGGCCAACTACAGATCAATCTGCAATAGTGCAAGATAGCGTAGAATACATGATTCAAGTAAACGGTAAACTGC
>JBEBIK010000010.1:0-16522 GCA_040080445.1 Pseudobdellovibrio sp. | reverse complement strand
GATAAATAATAAGTATAAAAAAACAGATTATAAAGAAATGTCTCAAGAGATATTAAATACGACTATCTACAAAGATAAAACAGTTATTATTGTTTGGGAGCATTCGGGTATTAAGGATATTGTAAAGGCATTGGGGCTTAGTTTGCCAAAAAAATTAAAAAAATGGCCAAGTCGAGTTTTTGATCAAGCATGGTTGCTAACTAAGAATTCAAATAATATTTTTGAATTAAAAATTTTGGCTCAGAAACTATTACCAAATGATATCGATGAAGATCAAAGCGGAATCGCTAACTGGGGCGCAATTTTTCCAGTTAAAAACAATGGCATTAAATTAGATCAAAGCGTTGTAACTGAATGTGATGCTGGAAATCTTAAGCTGAATCAAATACTTAAAAATAATGTCATCTACCCTGTATACGGACTAACTACCAAATAATAGGCTAGGCTTCTGTTTCATTACTTATTTATGCTTATAGTTTGAGCATAAATAACTTATTATTTGAAACACTTGCTCTATGAAAATAGAACATTTGTATGGCTAAAAAAGCGGGCGAACTCACACCTTTAATGAAGCAATATTGGGAGATAAAATCTCTTCATCAAGACAAAATTGTATTGTTCAGAATGGGCGACTTTTATGAATTATTTTATGATGATGCTGTAACCGCTTCGCCTATTTTAGGAATTACTCTTACTCAGCGTAATAAAAAATCTGAAGATCAAACTCCGATGTGTGGATTTCCACACCATTCAGTTGCAGGACCCATTAATAAATTATTAGCCGCAGGTTTTAAAGTTGGCATTTGTGATCAAGTTGAAGATCCAGCCTTAGCTAAGGGTATTGTTAAACGAGCAATTACTCGTATCTTAACTCCAGGCATGGTTTACGACAGCGAAACTCTCGATCAAACTAAAGCGCATTATATTACTTCTTTTGATTCAGAACACATTAGCTTTATCGACACCACAACAGGTGAGTGTTTTTATTTTAAATCTAATAACTTAAATGAAAAACTAAAATTATTAGATGTTTTGCCAGTAGTCGAAATTGTTGTCGAAAATCAAAATGACACTTGGATTAAAGACACGCGTCTTAAAGATAGATATGTAATCTCTGAATTTAAGAGCGAAGGTCTTAATTCAAATCAAAGACTCTTTGAATACGTTAAATCTTTATCACACCAAGAGCTTTTAAAAATCTTAAGACCTTTTGAAGAAAAAGAATTTGAACATAGACTTCAGCTTTCGCAAACCACTTTAAGACACTTAGAGATTTTCTCAAACTACCGTGGCGAAGCTCAAGGTTCATTGTACAATGCTATTAACCGTACTAAGACATCTTCAGGCGCCAGACTTCTTCGTCAGTATTTAAGTTTTCCTTTACGCAATAAAAAACAAATCGAAAACCGCTATAATCAAATCGACCAGTTCCGTGAACACATGCTCGAACTTAAAAAAGTACGCGAAGTATTGGGTGGCATGGGAGATATCGAAAGACGTCTTGGTAAAATTGCTCAACCTCAATGTCATGGCCGCGATTTAACCGCTTTAGCTGACTCTATCGAAGCAGGTCTTTCGGCAATTAAATGGTGTTCAAGATTTTTTAGTTCGGCAACAAATACAGTTATCGAAGCCAATGCAGCTTTAGCTGAGCAAATTAAAATGCGTATTAGCGAAGAAGCTCCACTTAGCGTTAAGCAGGGTCATGTTATTAAAAAAGGTTTTTCTGCTGAACTTGATGAACTTATTGATTTATCAACTAACGCTAATGCCTTAATTGCAGATCTTGAAAAAGCTGAAAAAGAAAAAACAGGAATTTCATCTTTAAAAATTCGTTACAATAATGTTTTTGGTTATTACATTGAAATTACTAATCTTCACAAAGATAAAGCCCCAGTTCACTATCAACGTAAGCAGACTTTAGCCAATGCTGAAAGATTCTGTACCGATGAATTGATTGAGCTTGAAAAAAAGGTTCTCTCGGCTCAAGTAAAACGTTATGAATTAGAATTTACTTTATTTGACGAGCTAAGAAAAAAAGTACTCGAAAATGCGAGCCAGCTTTTAACTCTAGCTCTGGCGTGCAGCGAACTAGACGTTATTTCAGCTTTTGCATGGTTGAGTCTTGAAGAGAGCTATTGTCGTCCACAAATTTCTGAAACTAAAAAATTATTCTTAGAAAACTCACGTCATCCAGTAGTGGAGCAATTTGCAAGAGGTAAATTTGTAGCTAACAATATCGATCTTAATCCTGAAGAGTGTTTATTGATTACAGGCCCTAATATGGCCGGTAAATCGACTCTTATGCGCCAAGTGGCTTTAAGTATTATTATGGCTCAGATGGGCTGTTTTGTACCAGCGAGCTTTGCGCAAGTTTCAATCTACGATGCTATCTACACTCGTATTGGTGCAAGTGATCAGTTATCTGAAGGTCTATCAACATTTATGGTTGAAATGACTGAAACTGCGCAAATGCTCAAATCGGCTACTCAAAATAGTTTATTAATATTAGATGAAGTGGGTCGCGGAACGGCAACTTTTGATGGTATGGCGTTAGCCCAGTCTATTTTAGAATATATTTTAAATAATTTAAAAAACCATGTCTTCTTTGCTACTCACTATCATGAGCTTACAGCTTTAGATAAAATTTTTGCGCAAATTAAAAATGCTCACATGAAAGTGTTAGACCAAAAAGATGGTAACATCGAGTTCTTACACATCTTAATGGCTGGAGCTGCAGGTAATAGCTATGGTGTAAAAGTAGCTGAACTTGCAGGAATACCAGCAGAGATCACTCAGCGTGCTGAGACCTTGCTTAAGCAGTTTGAAGCAGCTCCTAAAGCTGAAACAACAATAGCTACGATTAAGCTTCCAAAAGAGAGTTCAAAAGTTCAGATGTCTTTATTTGATAAACAAGATGAATCGAAAAAGCAGATTTTAATTGAAGAAGTGAAGAAATTCCAGATTCAGAAGTCTTCGCCACTCCAAGCTTTAAATAAAATTGCAGAGTGGCAAGATAAACTTAATTAATTTTTAGGTTTTGGATTTTGATCAAGACCAGCTTCTGTGCCTTTATGATCGCGCCAGTTGTAGTCTTTGCCTTTAACGATTCTGTCGTTCCAATCGTCCCATTTTTTCTTAGGTAATTTATGGAGTACGCGGCCTTTATCATCGAAGATATCAGCTTCTTTGCCGAACAAGAAATTTCCAACTTTACTTAAAAAACTCATATTTGATTCTCCAATAAAAGTGTAGCTTAACTACATTTTTGGATTTGCGCAAATATCAATGATCTCTAGGCCTTTTTCTTCACCTGGATACTTATTTCCCGTTAGCTTTTTGAAGCATTCATTAGCAGCTAATTTATAAGCTACTTCTTTTGATGTAGCCACTTGGGTAATAGAGAAAGGCTTAGCTTTTGGAGCTTTAAATTGAAAACTATATGGTTTAGCAGCATTTGTAGAAGGTGCAGCGAAGGCGATGGCTCCTGTAAATAATATTGATAATAATAAGCTCGTTTTCATAAAGACTCCTTTATATAGGGTTCGTTTCTTAAAATAGGTAATTGCAAGGGGCGGACCTGCTTTTTAAGTAGATCTCAATATGGAGCGAGCTAAGCATCTAATTTTATTAATGAATTCAGGTATTGTTTTGATACACCTATTAACAACGTCAAATGTTTAGACAGTTGTCGTAGCACAGCTTTCACCACTATTTAAATTTACTATAGAAATAGCTTATGCCTTGTGTTAGATTATCTTTATCAACAAAATTTAAATAATGAGTTATGCGCTCAAAAGCGAGCACCCAAAGCGGAAGAAGAAGTGGTGGGGCGGGCTTGTGGTAGTGTCTACAATCAGTTCGTTCAGATAGTATTTTCCTAAAATAAAACTTATTCATCCCCTCTACTGTTATGTGTCTTCAAATTAAGCTATCTTCCACAGATCAGAGGAAAATATGAATTCACTTATTACAATATTCTTAGCTTTATTTGTTGTGTCGATTGCTAATGCAAAACGTGTTTTGATTATCAGTGATATCGACGACACCATTAAAGTTTCTCACATTCTAAGCACAGCAGGAAAAGTAAGCCGTGCTTCGGATGTAACCACTCCATTTACCGGAATGGCTCAGTTGTATCAACTACTCGTAAATGAAAATTCTCAAGATACAAGAGTTGTGTATTTATCTAATGCTCCAAAAGAAATTGCTGGTATTCCAGCGCTAGAGTTCTCACACAGAACATTTTTAAGCTTCAATAATTTTCCGCCAGGTGAAGTCGATCTTCGAGAAAGTATTTTTGAAAAAAACCACAAAATTAACGAAATTCGAAGGATGATCGAAGTTGAAAAACCAGAAATTCTAATATTGATCGGCGACAACGGAGAGCGTGATCCTGAAATCTACCATCAGGCTTATTTAGAGTTTTCAAACCAAGTACGTATAGTTTCATTTATTCATCAGATGTATTCCAACCATGTGCCATTTTATAAACCTAATTTTTTAGCTGAGATCGGAACTTTAATCACAAAAGAACAAGTAGGCTTCGTTACGCCTATTGAAATTGCAGTGGAGTTGAAAAAGCAAAACCTATTAAGTCAAAAATCATATAACTGGATGATTGAAAATGTGGTGCCTTATATCTTGCAAGAAGGCAGTTTTAAATGGGACGGCTTAAAACCAATTAGTTTTCCTGCTTTTAAAAACTGCAGTGATTTTGTATGGCGCTGGAAAATAACTCCCGAACTTAGCCCTATTTATGACAAAATTAAAAAAGCATGTCGCTAAGCGCTTTAAAACTAGAAAACGTAGTTCCTAGAATTTACAAAAATTTTGTAAATCAAAAAGTATTAGGCATTGATGTAACTGAGACCAAGGCTACTTGTGATAACTGCTTGCGATCAAGAGACAAGCGCTTTGCCTACACTTACAAACCTGATTTGAAGTGTTGCACCTTTCATCCGTATACACCGAACTATGCAATTGGAGCTTTGTTAGAAAGCCCAATGACGAAAGGCATAGAAGTTATTAAAAATAAAATTGCAACACGTGAATTTGCCTTTCCAATTGGGATAATGGCGCCTTACGACTATCAGTATAAATTTTTAATAAAAGACGAAGAGCATTTTGGTAACGACGAAAATTTATTGTGCCCTTACTTTGATAAGCTCAAAAATCAGTGTTCGGTATGGCAATATAGGGGAGTGGTATGCACCTCATTTTTCTGCCGTAGTGATTACGGGCAGGATGGTCAAAAGTTTTGGGCTGTTCTTAGTGATTATCTCAGTTATGTAGAAATGTGCCTAGCTGAAGAGTGTTTAGTGCAGCTTGATTTTTCGCCAAGGGATTTGTCGGATCAGTTGCAGTTTTTGAATAAGCGAGAATTTGACTATGAAGAAACTGAGCAGAAATCTTTAACGGAAGCCGTCGATAAAACTCTCTGGAACGGCTATACCGACAAAGAAGAGTTTTATAAAAAATGCTTTGCTTTAGTTCAAAAAATAGATAGAAATCAGTTCAAAGAAATACTCGGAAACCAAGGATTAGAACTGGAAAAAGAAGTCATTGATTATGCCAAACACCGTTGATATTAACTCTAAAATTGAAGCTGTTAAAAAAGATTTCTCTTCATCTGACTGGGAACAAAAATACGAAAAAATTATTGAGTATGGCAAAATGTGGCCAGGTCTTAGTGATGATCTAAAAATTGAAGATTTAAAAGTTAAAGGATGTCAGTCGCAAGTTTGGATAAAAGCTGAGTTAGACCCAATTGCTAAAACAGTTAGCTTTAGAGGCGACAGTGACGCCATTATCGTTAAAGGTTTAGTAGCAATTGTACTTAAAATCTACTCTGGAGAAACGCCTGAAACTATCATGAAAACAGAGCCTATTTTTTTAAAAGATATGGGATTTGACTCTGGCCTTAGCCCAAGTCGAACTAATGGCCTCTATTCGATGATTAAACAAATAAAATACTACGCGACCGCATTTCAGTATTTACTTTCTAAATAAAATACCAGTATCATTAAGGTTGATGAAGTTATTAATATTAAGCAGTTTATTAGTGTTTTGTTTTTCGTTTTCTGAAGCGAGAATCCGTTTACGCAAGGTAAAAGAAGCGCCTAAAACATGTGTGACTATGAAAGAAGATAATTTCTTAAGCCGTAAAGATAAAAAAGTATTAGGAACTCTCAGACACAGTATTTTGATTGAAAGCAACGCTGAAGCTCCATCTATAACTTTAGTTAAAGATAAGGGCGAAAAAATCTGTCAATGGAATATGGATACTTGGGCTTCAATCGAAAAAGATAATAAGCTTCCAGATGCTATGTCTTTTAAGTTTTACATAGATGAATATAAAGAAGTCCTTTATCCGTATGTGCAAAGAGATGATAAGTCATATTTTATGATGTCTATTCCATTCAAAGACTGTTCTTTAGAAACTCAGATTACAAAGTTGAGTCTTAATCTACCTAAGTGTGAAGTACCTAAAAAATCACGCAAACCGAGCTCTAAAAAGAAAAGAGCTCGTGCCTAATTAGTTTTTTTATTAAATCGTAGCAAATACTTTATGAGTATCGTCCATATCATCTAAAGCCGTTAAAAACTCTTCAACATCTTTGCGTTGAGTATCATTGATTTCAGTAATATTTGTAGCTTTGTATGAAGGAGAAGAAGATTCAATTTTCCATCCGCGACCGGCTAAGGCTTTAGTAACTGCGCCTAAGCTTTCCATTGCGCAGAAAAATTGGTAGCTGCCGTCATCATTTTTATGTACGTCGTCAGCGCCAGCTTCGATAGCTTCTTCATCGATATCAAAGGCACCGGTACGACTGGCTTCAATTTCGCCAACTTGTGCAAACATCCAAGCAACACTTCCGGTTTCTCCAAGGTTTCCACCATTTTTTTTGAAAACGCTTCGCATTTCAGGAGCGGTTCTGTGCTTATTGTCTGTTTGGCATTCAACGATAACGCCTACGCCGTGTGGGCCATAACCTTCGTAAGTTAATTCTTCGATAATTTTACCATCATCTAATAGTCCTGCACCTTTTTTGATAGCGCGTTCAATCGTATCGTTGGGACATGATATTTTTTTAGCCGCATCAACCGCTAATCGTAAACGGGGATTTTGATCGGGGTCAGGGAGTCCTGATTTAGCGGCTACATAAATCTCACGTGCTGCTTTAGTGAATAACATACCTTTTTTTTGCGCATTCTCACTCTTACCTGCTGCTTTCCAGCCTTTTCCCATAAATAATCCTTTGATGTATTGATAAATAAAATTAGCTATTTACATCTAATTTGTCTAGGCTTAGTGACCTATGTTAGACTAGCCTCATGTGGGCTTTTAATGTTTCAGACGTACATCAAAAAATTCAAGTGCTTAGACAGAATGCAGATTTTGCTCTTAATCAAACTATTCGCACCGAAGTTCCATTAATTCCAGCTCGCGATGCCCAAGTTCTTGAATTTAAAGCTCACCCACCTAAAAAAGGCTTCTCAACTCAAGAAGGCCAAGCTCGTATGCTGCATGATTTAGCAAGTATTGAGCTTCAAGCTATGGAACTCGGAATCAGAACATTGGCCGAATTTCCTGAATCACCGCAAGAGTTTAAAGAAGAACTCTGGAAAATTACTTTATCTGAATCCGAACATTTAGAAATGTGTTTAACAGAAATTGAAGCTCTTGGTTACAAGTGGGGAGACTGGCCCATTAACTGTGGGTTGTGGCAATCAGTTGCGCCTACAGATTCGATTTTAGATCGTGTTTTAATAGTGCACCGATATCTTGAAGGAAGTGGTCTTGATGCTGGAGATGCTCTTTTAAAGCGTTTGGTCAGTGTGGATGCAGTAGCTGTGCAAAAGGCAGTTAAAATTATAAATACTGAAGAAATAGGTCATGTTTTATTTGGAACCAACTGGTATATCAATTTTTGCAAAGCCGAAAAACTAGACCCTGTTGACGATTTCGCAATTCGCATGAATAAATTGCGCGGAGTATTGCCGCGCAGGATTAACCCACTTAACTACGATCTGCGTCAGAAGGCTGGTTTTTCAATTGAAGAAATTAAATATCTCGAAAATCTACGTCTATCTTTTCTTGATAAAGATAGCATTTGGAAGAAGAAATAAGTCATAATTTAAAAATGAATTATTTTGTACTCGTGCTTTTGTTTGCACAAAATTGTTTAGCTTTAAATTCTAATGAAAAAGCACTTCATATTTTAAATCGTTTTGCTTACGGACCCAAACAGGGAGAGGTTACAAGATTAGCTCAGCTTGGCGATAAAGGTTTAAATGATTGGTTTAATCATCAGATTAATCCCGACAAAAATTTAAATACTAAATTAGAAGAAAAACTTAAAAATCTAAGTTCTCTCAAATATACAAATCAACAAATGCTTGAGGCCTTTCCTAGGCAGAACGAAAAAACAATGCTGGGCATAGATGCCAATAAAGTTGAAGGCAATCCTAAAGATATTTTAATAGAGCTCGTTCTGCAAAAAATTGTAAGGGCTGCTGAGAGCGAAAACTTATTTGAAGAACGCGATTTGCCCGTAACGACAGACTTTAGGGATGTCTTTTCAGAAATTTTAAAAACGCAGTTTCAGATGTCAGATTTATCAAAGGTATTTCCAGATTTTAAATCAAGAAGACTTAATCTTTATAGAAGTTAAATCTCTTCAGAGTCTTCTAAAAATCTCCATTGGCCTTCTGGAATTTTACCTAGGCTAAGTTTTCCTACGCGAACGCGCTTTAAACCATTCACTTGTAGACCTACTTGCTCACACATTTTACGAATTTGGCGTTTTTTGCCTTCTTTTAAAATAAAACGTAATTGGTCGTCATTAATCCATTCAACAATGGCCGGCTTTAATTTTTCGCCATCAATTGAAAGACCAAAATTTAAAAGTTTGAGTTTGTCAGGTGGTAAAGATCTTTCAGCGCCTGTGTAGGTAACACGTACGATGTATTCTTTTTCGATATTTGAATTTTCACCAATAATTTTTTTTGCTAATCGGCCATCTTGCGTGAAAATGAGCAAACCTTGAGAGTCGATATCGAGCCTTCCTACAACGGCTATGCCTTGAAGGTCGCCGCGCTGGAGAACTCTTTTTTGCATTCCAAACTGATTGCGATCATTTACTAAACGTATTGCAGGCTCGTAACCAGAACCGGGTTCAGGTTGTGCCGAAACATAACCAATAGGTTTATTCATAATAATAGTAACCAGACTTTTTTGGTTACGCATAGCTTCCGCTTCAAGAGTGATACTCACATCAGGCATTACTTTTGTGCCAAGCTCGCTGACTATTTCGCCATTTACACGTACAAGGCCTTGAGAAATATAGTCATCGGCTTCGCGTCTAGAGCAAAGACCGCGCTCAGACATTAGTTTTGATAAACGTAAGGGCTCTTTTTTTGTCATTTGATATTAATTCCGCCGTCGATATGTAAAATAGAACCTGTGGTAAATTTTGATAAATCGGAAGCAAGTAAGTAAGCGCTTTCAGCTACGTCAACGGGCTGTCCCATAAAATTAAGTAACTGATACGAACTTGTTAAGTCGGTGGCTTTCTTTTTATCTTCAGCATTTAGCGAGTGAAAGGGATGAATAGGTGTGTCGATAATTCCAGGGCAAATACAATTGGCGCGAATTCCTAACGGTCCACCCTCTTGCGCTAAAGAAAGAGTCCAGTTAATCATGGCAGCTTTTGTTGCTGAATAGGCTCCAGCAAAGGGTGTTGGTTTAACTCCTAAAGTTGAAGATATATTTAAAACAGAACCTTTTCCATTTTTTTTAAATTCAGGCCACAAAATTTTGGTAAGTTGTACGGCAGAAAGTAAATTAACTTGAAATTGAGTCGTCCAATCTTCATCAGACGTACCTTCAAAAGTACCTGGAATATAAAGTCCTGCATTATTTACTAAAACTGTAACGGGAGAAAACTGTGCAATTTTTTTTTCGATATAAGTTGCGCTCTGTTTAACTTCGGCTAAATCAAAAACTAAAACAGCAGATTTAACATCTTCGCATTCGCTTTGAACTTTTTTTAGGCGAGCTTCATCGCGACCACACAAGAGAAGATCATACCCTTCTCTTGCAAATTTCTTCGCAATTTCAGCTCCTATGCCCGAACTGGCTCCAGTAATAAGAACTGTCTGCTTTTTTAAAATCAAGCTTTGTCCAATTCTATTTTTGCAATAGTTTGCAATTGCATATTAGAGGTACCTTCATAGATCTGTCCGATTTTTGCATCTCTCCAGAATTTTTCGACAGGATACTCTTTCGTAAATCCGTTACCACCGAATAAATCGATAGCCATCGAAGTTACTTTTTCAGCTACTTTAGAAGAGTAGTATTTTGCCATAGCTGCAGCTTCGATAAAATCTTGGCCTGCATCCTTAAGTCTAGCAGCATTGTAAACCATGAGTCGTGACGCTTCTAATTCAATACGCATTTGCGCCAATTGAAATTGTACACCCTGAAACTGAGCGATAGCTTTACCAAATTGTTCACGAGATTTAATATAGTTTAAAGTGGCATCATAAGCACCTTGAGTGATACCAACCATTTGTGCGCCAATACCAATACGGCCTTCATTTAATGTTTCGATGGCTATTTTGTATCCCTTACCGATTTCGCCTAATATATTTTCTTCAGGCACTTCACAATTTTCGAAAATTAATTCGCAAGTAGAGCTGGCGCGAATTCCAAGTTTGTCTTCTTTTTTACCAACGGTGAAACCTTTAAAACCTTTTTCTACGATAAAGGCTGTAATTCCTTTGTAGCCTTTAGTTGTGTCGATACTAGCAAATACAATAAAGAAGCTCGCTTCTTTACCATTTGTAATCCAGAGTTTATTTCCGTTTATAATCCATTTACCATCTTTTTTTTCTGCACGACATTTAAGTGCGAAAGCATCAGAACCAGAAGATGATTCAGATAAGCAATAAGCGCCAACCCATTCACGAGCTAAACGTGGTAAGTATTTTTCTTGTAGCCCTGCAGAACCCCATTTGATAATGGCGTTGGTTACTAAAGTATTTTGTACGTCACATAAAACTGATACAGATCCGTCAATGCGGGCTAATTCTTCGATGGCGATGCAAGCCATGGTCATGCTTGATCCAGCTCCGCCAAATCTTTCTGGAGATTCAATTCCCATTAAACCCATTTCAAAAAGTTTAGAAACTATTTCAGGATTCATTTCTGCTTTTTCATCCATGTGAGTCACGTGAGGTTTAATCTCAGCTTCAGCAAAACTTCTTACAGCATCGCGAAAAGCAACTTCGTCTTCAGACCACATTGTTAAGGCAGGTTGTTTTGAATCAACAGACATAGAATTCTCCTTCAAATTAAAATAATTGAAACAAAGTAAGCTTTTAGATCAAATTGATCAAGTAACACGTGGTGTTATTTTGGGGCTAAATGAGTCGAAATAAATTGAGCTCTCTGTTAGCCTGTCCTTATATAAAACTCTGAGGAAAATATGGATCCATTAGAAATTGGCATGAAATTAGGCTTAAGATTTGTCCCTTTTCTGTTTGCTCTCTGTTTTCATGAGTATGCTCATGGGCTTGTTGCTAAGTGGAGAGGTGACAATACGGCTGAACAATTAGGCCGTTTAACCTTGAACCCTATGGCTCACGCAGATCTTGTAGGAACCTTTATATTGCCTATTTCTTCAATTGTATTTGGTTTACCAATCTTTTTTGGATGGGCTAAGCCAGTGCCTGTTAATAGCAGAAATTTAAAGAATGTACGCACAGATATGTTTTGGATTGCTCTTGCAGGTCCGTTGTCGAATATCTTTTTAGCAGTTGTTACGACTATCTTTATGTTTGTCGCTATGAGATTCAATTTTTTTGGCGACTACGTAACTCCGGTGTTTTTAATGGCTGAGATGTTCATCTTAATTAACTTATTTTTGGCGATATTTAACATATTGCCGGTGCATCCGTTAGACGGAGGCAAGGTTCTGGCGCGGTTCTTACCGGCTTCTATCAATTATAAGCTGGAACAGAACGAGCAGATTTCAAGCATAATTCTGATGATGTTGATATTTACGGGCATGCTGAGTGTTTTAGCTTTACCGGTAAAGTTTTTGTTTCACTTCACGTTACAGCTTTCAGGTGCTCCTAATCTGATCGGATTTTAAGCCTTAAAAAAATCTCAAAATTAAGACGAATTTTGTTGAATAACCTAGACTCGCTTGCTTCAATAATTTTGTGCAGGATGCATATTTTGGCTCGTATGGATGCGAGAGGTTATAATACTAGTTTCGAGGAGCTAAATGAGTATTCGCATCCAGTTACAACAATTTGAAGGTCCGCTAGATTTACTCTTGTACTTAATCCGCAAAGAAGAAATGGATATCTTCAACATTAATATCGTTGAGATCACCAAGCAGTACTTTGAATATATAAAATTAATGAAAGAGTTTGATCTTGAAATAGCTGGCGATTTTATCGCGATGGCTTCTACGCTCATTCATATTAAATCTAAAATGTTATTACCTCAGTACGACGAAAACGGCGAAGTGGTTGAACAAGAAGATCCTCGTAAAGAATTAGTGCAAAAACTTCTTGAGTATGAAAAATTTAAAGAAGCTTCTAAGTCTTTATACGACAGACCTCTATTAAACCGTGATGTGTGGGCTAGAGGCATTCGCGAAAAACTAGAAGTGGCTGATGATGAAATTGAACTTGAAGATAATGCTCTATTTTCTTTGATTGGCTCTTATCGTAAGGCTATAAAAACTCTAACTAAAAAAATTCACAAAGTATCAGTTAAGCTTCAGTCAATTTCTTCGCGCATAATGGAAATGAGTGCCATGCTTAAGCCAGGATCTTCTGTGCGTATGGTTGATTTATTTTCAACTCATATTATTGGTCAGGTTGAAAAGTCGCGGCATGCATTGATTACGTTTTTATCTTTATTAGAATTAGGTAAATTAGGTTTTGTATCTCTTTATCAAACAGATACTTATGGCGATATTCACGTTCAAGGTAAAAAAGAAATAGACGGAGACGTGCTTTCAAGAGTTGAAGATTACGGACACATCAATAGTGATGAAGTGGCCAATCAACTATTTGCTAACAGCGCTAAGTCGTTTGAAGAAGAGTTGGCATTACAGGCGGAATCAGACCTTGAAGAAGAGCAAGCCCAGCTTTCTTTAGAAGAGATTAATGCAGATGTGAGTGATGAATCAATTTCAGATGATATGGCTTCAGATGATGAAATTCTCGCTGCTGAACTAGAATACGATAACACTTCAGACGATCCGGCACCGGATCAAGTTGTTTAAGGAGATATTAAATGGCATCAAATAATAAAAATACACCAGTTGAAGAGATAGTGAACGACGTAGATACTGAAGTTACAGTTTTTTTGAATGAAGAAACTCTTGAAGAAGGCTTTTTGCCAGAAGTTCCGGAAGAAGCTTTAGAAGCTGCGGAATTAACTGAAACAGAAATATTAGTTGAAGGTACTGAGCTTGATAGTTTTGAGTCTGCACAAATTGAAGATTTAGAATTTGTTGAAGACGAGCAAGTCGAAAGCATAATTGAAAGTATTCTTTTTGCTTCAGACAGACCCGTAAGTTTTGCAGCTCTACAGCTAGTGTTCAAAGGCACTACAGTTAAAAAAGAAAAAATCCGTAGAGCTCTCGATGCGATAGCAGTTGAATACGCGGGTGGGCGTCGTGGTGTTGCTCTTGAAGAGGTAACAGGCGGTTACCAAATCAGAACTAAAGTTGATAATATGAACTTTTTAAAGCGCACGATTAAAACAAGAGCCTTTAAATTATCGGGTCCGGCATTAGAGACATTGGCAATCGTTGCTTACAAGCAGCCAGCAGTAAAAATGGAAATTGATCAAATTCGTGGAGTTGAATCAGGACACTTATTACGTGCTTTAATGGAAAAGGGCTTAGTTAATTTTGAAGGTAAGGCAGAAAACTTACCAGGTAAGCCTATGCAGTATGGAACGACTCGCAGATTTTTAGAAATTTTTGGTTTAAGAAATATTAAAGAACTTCCTACTTTGTCGCAAATTGATGAACTTTTACCTGAAGGTATTGGCGAAGAAGTTGAAGAAAAACCAACTTTAGCTATGGTAACGGACTCTATGTCGACTGAAGTGAGAGATTTAAGTTATTCTCAAGGCGAAGAAGAATTAGGTGCTATCGAAAATCAACTGACGTCTATTTCAACTTCTTCAGATTTTTTTGAACAAGAAAAAATTCGTAGTAAAATGAAAAAAGAACAAGAAAAGGCTCAGGATATTCGTGATGCAATGGCTGTGGGTGAAGAGGTTGCAAAGCGTGATATTAATTGGCTAAAAAAATACGAAGAAAATTTAGCTGCTGCTGCAAATTCAACTACAGCTTTAGTTGCAGAAGTTACTTCTGAAGCTGAGTTTTTAGTAGCTACTGAAGCTGTTGAAGGTCTAGCATTTGAAGAAGACGACGCTCATATTGAAGATGAGATCCCTTTTGAGCTTGAGGCTGACGATGAAGGTTCTCAAGAAGGTCTAGCCTAATTTTTATACGTCTAATAGTCTAATTTTCGAGATGGATGTATCTATTTGATACATCCAGACTCAATAGAATCCTAAAAAAGCCGATAAGTTATATGTGAAACTGACTCGTATTTACGTATTATTTATTACGCTTTCTTTTATTTATAGTTGTTCTCCAACACCTATGGGTAAAACTTTATTATCATCACCTACCACTACGACAACGACCGACGACTCCACATCTAGCGATGGCGATTTAGAAATAATACCTGACAATACAAATTTATCAGTCAACTTAGATAATTCGGATCGCGCAGAAGTGACGGGTACATGTAAAGATTTAGACAGGCGCAAAAATAGAATACTTGTTGAAGTTTTTGCAGGCGATCCGAATGTAGTGCTGACTCCGTATATATCAAATGCTCTGTCTGACAAGTGTCAGACAATAGCATCTGGCCTTCCGATTACTGATAAATGTTTTTTTGTGACTAAGGGTTTAGGTTTAGTTGAAGATTTAGGCCTACCAACAGAGCGAAGTTTTCCGCAATGTCATAACGGTAGATTTGGTTTTTCTGTTAAACTTGGAAGAGCTTTAGAAACTGTAACTCCAGGCACTTTTGATAAATATGTTATAAGAATTAAGTTACGTACACTGGATGGAATTTTATCAGATTCTGTTGTAAGTGAAGTCAGTGTGGACCGTAATATTATGGCTCCTGTGATAGATTCAGTAACTGCAGATCAAGATAACTTTGCATGTAATCTAAAAATGTCGGCATCGAGATTTAGTCCCACTGTTCAGTATGCACTTAGCAGAACTTATACCGATGCTGATTCAACAAATGTAGGGCCGACGACTTTGTTTTCAGGAAAAACAACAGCTAGCATTATTGATAATGATTCTGTGTTTAGTTGGAGAGATGATAACTTGGTCTCTACTCATGCACCGCCATCTGTGGCTGGAGTAATAGCGGGGGTTGCTTACACCTACACACTAACGGCTACTGATGCTAGTTATGTGTACGGAGTAGCACCGACTAAAACTTCGAATTCAGTTACCTGTACAATAGATCGACCTACTATTTTGCCTAACGGAAATCCTACTGCAAACACCTGTTATTTATTCATGAGTGGAAAAGTACGTTCAGGGGTTGAAAGTCAGTGGGCTTACTCGACAACTGCTGCTTGGACTGGCGCAAATGGCGACGGAGCAGCATTTACTGCTGCCACTTGCGATCCTACTTTTTTACCTACGGGTTGTACGCAAACTGGCTTAACAACTGGTGTAACATATCACTTCGCAGTTCGTGACACCAATCCTGCCACAAGTCAAACTGGCAGATGGTCTAATATTGTTTCTTGTAAGCCTTAAAGTCTTAGAAAGTTTCGTCGAAACTAACCTGTCCTGAAATTCCTGTTTGGTAAGCTGAAACTCTTCTTTCAAAGAAATTTGCTAGTTCTTGCATGTCTTGTAATTCCATGAAAGAAAACGGGTTTTTAGTATTGTATCTTGGAGCAATATGAAGGCTCTCTAAACGGCGATCTGCAATATACTCTAAGTACTGGCGCATATCGTTTAATGAAAGACCTGCAATGCCGTTAGCAACTAAATCTTCTGCAAAAGTCATTTCGCAATCGATGGCGTCTTCTAACATTTGAGTGATCATTTCTTCCATTTGTTCGTTGAAAACAGCTGGGTCTTCTTTACGAACAGTTTCAATAACCTGCATAGCAAAAGCCATGTGCATGCTCTCATCTCTGAAAACCCAGTTTGTACCAGAAGCAAGTCCGGCTAATAAACCTTTTGATCTCAAGAAATAAACGTAAGCAAAAGCTGCGAAGAAGAACATGCCTTCAATGCAAGTTGCGAAGCAGATTAAATTCATTAAGAATTTTCGTCTGTCTTCAGTTGTTTTAAGAGTTTCTAAATCATTAATTGAATCCATCCATTTAAAGCAGAAGTCGGCTTTCTTTTTAATAGAAGGAATATTCTCA
>JBEBIK010000232.1:0-3946 GCA_040080445.1 Pseudobdellovibrio sp. | reverse complement strand
GATAAGGTCAAAACTAACTTAACCAATTGAAAAAACTAAGAATTTTTAAATAAACAGCCTGCTACTTTTTTTCCATATTTAAAAATTTATTCATTTAGTTTTTGTATAAACAATTTATAAGGAGTGGCTTATGCCAAGAAAACGCTTAGAGAAAAAACGTATACTGAAGAAAGAAAATGGAGAAATTGTAACAATACAAGAAGCAGATTTCCAAAAATTTGTTGATAGCTTTAGGATTTTGGAAGATTGGGATAAAGAAGTGTTTTTTGACAGTTCAAACGGTCAAAAACTTAAAGTTCGTAGGTTGAAGTCTGAAAATGCTAATCAGTATGCAGGTAAGCACGTGTACATTTCAATTTTTATTAAAGAGCAAATTCAAGGTAATTTCTATGATGCTTACTATAAGCTAGAAAAAGTAAAGGTGCGTAGAGTTCTAAGTAACGGTGGGAAGCTTGTTATTACTGGTATAGACGGAAGAGAAATACAAATTGAGAATCTAATGGTGTTTGTAGAACATGTTTAAAAAGAAATGCACTATTTCGCTCAAATTGCCGTATAAATTTTATTCGGTATCAATTTTGAGTGATTTAGATAGGTTCCCAGCACAATTTTTATATTGAGGATTAAGTCCGAGTTGATAAATTTTGCGCTGAATATTTTCAGAATCGGTTTTGGCTTTCTCGGTTATAGCTACCTCGTCAGCTTTAGATTTAGCCAGTTGATAACTTTTAAACATCCCTTGTCGAATCTCTTCAGCTTCAGCAGTAAAGGCATCCATTTGCCGATGATAAGGTTCACACTCTTTTGCTATTTCTACGTTCTCTTTTTCTTCAGCTAGTTTTTTGGGTATTTCTGCCTGTACTGCCATTAGTGAATTAACTTCAGCTAAATTGTTGTAAAAAGTTACAAACTTATAATAGCTTGGTAAAAGCTTTTTAGCATAGCCAGAGTTTTTATATTTATTTAAAATTTCTTGTGACGTTTTAATTTTTTCTGTCAGTTGTTTCACGCATTGTTGAAGCTCACTAACGGTACGGTTGAAATTAGGTTGGCATAGAATTTTTTCGTTCGTGAAATTAAGTAATTCTTTATTGGCTTTTACATCATTCATAAAGCCCTTTAAGTCGTTACAAATTGAAGAATCTAGCTTTTCAGCTTCTTTGCCAAAACATTCATTTTCTGAAGGGTTAACAATTTTCCAGTTCTGTTCTTCTGGCTGTGGCTGATAGTCATGGTAACGGAGTATCGGTTTGGGTGCGCTAACGTCTAAGTAAACCCATGCCCAGCGAGCCTTATCTTCAGTGGGAGCGCTGGCACAACCTACGAAGGCAAATGTTATAAGCAATGACGTGGTAAGTTTTAGTATTTTCATCAAATACCTTATCGGAATCTCAAAACACGAACTTTATAGGACGTGTTATTTTTAGTTCATATAGCCCAAACTGAAACGGTGAGTAAAAAGGGCAAGAGCTACGCTCAAGTATTAGAATCAATTTCAACGAATATATCCACTATTCGCAAATCACGTCAGTTGACCCAAGAAGACATGACGGAGTTTGGATTCAACTATCGTCATTACCAAAAGCTTGAAAGTGGAGAGTACAGCCCGAATTTAAAAACACTTCATAAGTTGGCTGAAGCTTTTAACGTCAATTTATCCGATTTATTAAAAGGCTGTTAATTTTAAATAAGACATTTTAAGGACGTTTACATTGAAATCATTGGGTATAAAATTGCCTAGTGGCTGCATTGTATGTTTGAAGTATTAAGTTATATGTCAAAGCTAGAGTTGAATGAGTCTGGTGGTGACGTACTAGTTGTATTTGCTGTCAAGACGAAGCTGGAAGAAGCTAGTCAGCTGATTTCAAAGTTAGCTTTGTGTAGCCGCAAACAAAATATATTTGAAATGAAGTGCGCATTGAATGTTAAAGTTCATGAAATAACTTTTGGCGTTCAAGTTGGCGATCTAGTTTTATTAAAACTTACAGAAGATGACCGTCTGGATTATGTAACTAGTAGGGTGTACATGAATCTCTTCTATCAACTTAAAAGAATTGCAAATGATAAGCACATCAATTTTGTTCTTATCGAAGTGTTGAAAAAAACTCAGCCAATGGACGAATTGTTGGAAGATGTTTGCGATTTTGAAAATTTAGACAACATACTCTATCTGTTTTAACTAATTTAAAATTAAAGTCTTTTGAAAATTCGTCCGACAATCACCGCGACAATGCAGTCAATTACAAACGAGGTGGTTATGCCAAAAGAAAGTAATGAAATTAAGCGTCAAATTAAAAAAGATAATGGTGAGGTTGTTGAGATTACTGAAGAGGAGTTTCAAAACGTCGTTAGTTTATTCAAGCTGTTGAGTGATTGGGACAAAGATTTGTTTTTTGATGCCTTTAATGGAGTAAAGTTAAAAATGCGAATGTTAAAGACTGAAGATGCTAAAAAATTTGTGGGTAAATATGTGTATATTGCGATCTTCGTAAAAGAAGAAGTTCAAACGAAGTCGTATGATGCTTACTACAAGCTTGAGAAAGTGAAGCTACTAGCTTCCTTCAAAAAGGGTGAAGAGTTGAAAATCGAAGGAATTGATGGAAAGCCTATTGAAATTGAAAATCGAAGGGTATTTGTTGACGTGTAGGATGCCAGTTACAGAGTTGATTTAAAGCAAAATACTTGATAGTTTATACCCAATTACCTAGCTTATGTTGGCATTTATCCTTAAAAATTCAATATAAACAAATAGTTAGACGCTAGACTCAAGGGTTGCATGGTGCAACCCGATATGTTACACTAGGAGTACGATTGGGCTTAAGTGAAAAGCGAAGCTTATTCTTTAAGATTAGGCAAAGTTGTCGAATCTTAGTTAGAAACCACGCTTTTAGAGACTACCCTGAGAGAGGATTCTCACAGGCTGAAATTGTGAACCTTGTACGATCTAAGGTCGGACACTTTGCAGTTAATAATTCAGATGTCGCAATCGAAGGCTCTTTTCTTTTCAATGTTATGGATGACTTAGATCGTAAATGTAAGCTGGTTATACTCATCGAAGAATCGGAAGTCGTCGATGCCAAAACTGGAATCTCTCGAAAGGAAACTATAATTGTTTGTAGTGCTTATCGAGAAGTAAAGGATGTTAAGTCATGAAACTTTATAAAATAAAAGTACCAGAATTTAATTACTCAGATGAGTTTGGAAGTTTCGTTATACAAGACGTTGAGATACTTTTTGATCCTGATCTTAAAGAAATTACGCCAGAAAATTTTAATCCTACCAAAGATGAGTTCTTGTTAGACTCTGAAGAAATTGAAAGATTACAAAAGATTTCAGCTGAGAGATTTTATGACGAAAATGCCTTAGATGTTATTAAAGGCAAGATGTCATTGTCGCATAGGCATATATCTGGAATTAAAGAATACCTTAAAGTTTCGGGTGCTGAGTTGGGAACACTGATAGGTTTGGACAAGTCGAGTATTAGTAGATTGTTATCTGGCAAGCAAGAGCCGCAAAAAGATAAAATGATGTTACTTTTGGAAAGATTTAAAGACGAGTTAGATCACCCAAATAAAAATCGAATGTTGTTGGAAACAATTTTATCTGACAATCGCACAACAAATAAAAACATTGAAGCCGTATGTCTTTCGGCGAATGTTGTTGGGGAATACTTCATTAGGAAATTTAATGATACAGAAAGCCCAATAACAAACCTCAAGCTTCAAAAGCTTCTTTACTACGCTCAAGGAGTTGCTTTTGGTAGAGCTAATATAAAACTAATTAAAGAGCCGTTGTTAGCTTGGGAGCATGGACCTGTAATTAGAGAGTGTTACGATAATCATAAGCACAGGGAACGAAATCCCGTTGAAGTTAATGATAAATTAAATATAGATATATTAACTGAAAATCCTAAAGTTTTACCTTTACTAGAGGAAACTATATCTCT
>JBEBIK010000009.1:0-16580 GCA_040080445.1 Pseudobdellovibrio sp. | reverse complement strand
AAAACGTGAGCGTCCAGACAATTGGAAAGAAGACTTTATCAAGTTTTATAAATTTCGTTGTTTCTTTACTCATTTTTGGCTTATTGCTATTCGCAAAGAGCGAAATCTCAGCGAAAAAATGAGCCAGAATTTTGACAAATCTATCTTATGGGATGGCCGCGAAGGCTTAAACCCTGAGATTTCTAATCTCTTGTAAAAATTTTTCAACTAAAACTTTATTTCCTGCCACAATACTTTTTTCAAATGGATTATGTGGATTACCCTGATAAGTCTTTACCACTCCGCCAGCTTCTTCAATAATTAACTGGCCTGCGGCTGTATCCCAGGGTTTTGAATTTTTCTCCCAGAATAAATCAAATATTCCTGATGATACACAGGCTAAATCGTAAGCCGCAGCTCCTGCGCGACGAATGCCTCTGGCTTGTTTGACTAATAGAGAAAATATTTGAATTTGATCGTTTAAATGCTCAGGCTCCTCAGAGAAAAAGCCTGTCGCTAGAAGTGAATTTGAAAATTCAGTAGTGTTAGACACTGATATTTTTTTGCCATCGCAAAAAGCTCCTTGTCCACGCTCGGCTACCCATGTTTGATTTAACATTGGCATATCAATAATGCCAATTTCAAGAACTCCATCAACTTCTAAAGCAAGAGAAATACAAAAAATTGGAAATTGGTGAATGTAATTTGTGGTTCCATCTAAAGGGTCTAAAATCCAACGAGCCCCTTTATAGTTTTTAACCAATTTCGTGTTTTCAAGATGAGCTTGTTCTTCTCCCAAAAAACCCACCTCTGGGCAGTGCTTCGATAGGTAATCCTGTATAATTTTCTCGGATTCACGGTCGGCTTCACTAACAAGACCGGCCTTTTCCTTGGATTCTATATGGCTAATTTTACCAAAATATCCCAATAAACAGGCTCGTCCTAATTTTACGGCCTCTAGAGCCGCTTCATACCTAGACTTTTTCATATTTTTTTACCCCGAATTGACCATTTTTTTGTCTATAGGTTACAATAAAGAGTATAGATTAATAATTAATCTTTGTGAGGTCTACATGAGTCAAAAAACGGATAATATGATTAAGCTGGCATTAGTTTTCTTTGTTTCTTTACTATCGTTCTCAATCGGAACCTATGTAGGCAAGAAGTACTCAGATAACCAACACAAACTGGCATTGCTTGAACCTAAAACTGCTCCTTCAGGTGACACGACTTTAAAACCTGAAGAATTTGCTTCAGATGCAACAGCTGAAACCGATAAAGCCCATAAAGCAGCTGATGAAGTAATGGCAACTAACGATGGTAAGCCAACAGCCTTGACGGATTCTGAAGTGGCTAAAATTGCAGAAGAGTTTGCGACTGAAGAAGACACCAACGAAGAAAAACTCGTTGGCACTATCGACACTGAAGAAAAAACACTAGAGACAATAAGCGATACTTCAGTAACTAATAAAGCTCCTTCTAAAGTTAATACAGTTACAGCGGCACCTAAAGCTCCTTCTAAAGTTAATACAGTTACAGCGGCACCTAAAGCTCCCGCAGTAGTCGCTAAAGCAGCACCGGTTGTTAATCAACAAGCTGCTGCCGTTGAAAAAATTAAACAAATGACTGCTGAAGAACGTGTACCAGCAAGCATTCCAGTAAAAAGAGATACGATCACTCCGTTGCACTTTACAGTGCAAGTCGGCTCTTTCCCGACTCAAGATGAAGCTGAAAAAATGACGAAAGAGCTACAAACAAAAGGTTACAAAACGACTTTCGTACCTGCTAAGGTAAATGGACAGCTTTGGTACCGCGTAAATGTTGGCTTATTCGGCACAATTAAAGAAGCTCAAGACTACAAAAAAGAATTTCTAGAAAAAACAAAAGTTTCTTCTGCCATTGTTCAAAGAGTTCAACAGTAGCTCTAAGCGTTAGCTCCATATTTCCCTCGAAAACATAGGCTTTTATAGGTATCTATTAAAGCCTTATGACCCCTGAAAATATACTCACAAAAGATCTTAATCTGCCTCAGAGAAAAGCCGTCGAAACGATGAACGGACCTGTTCTTATTTTAGCAGGTGCTGGCTCAGGGAAAACTCGTGCATTAACTCACCGGATGGCTAACATCATTTCTTCACACTTGGCTTCTACTGATGAAGTTCTTTGCGTAACATTCACGAATAAAGCTGCTAAAGAGATGGAACATCGTATTTATAAAATACTTTCAAATCTCAATGTACCTGCTACACGTGAACTTTGGGTAAATACTTTCCACTCATTCTGCGTACGCGTACTTCGTCAATACATTGACCGGTTAGAATATAAAAAACCTTTCACTATATATGATTCAGGCGACCAACTGGCTCTAATAAAAAGAGTAATGACTGCACTTAATATCAACGACGAAATGTATAAACCAAAATACATTCAATCGTATATCAGTAGCGCCAAGATGAAAGCTTTAGACCCAGCAACTCTTAAAGCACGTTCAGCTTACGGAAAAGATGATCCTAAGCCTTTGGCTATATATGCACGATATGAAGAAGAGATGAAACGCGCAAATGCCTTAGATTTTGATGATCTACTTTTTAAAACTTATGATTTGTTCCGAATGTATCCAGACGTACTCGAGGGCTACCAAAATAAGTTCAAATATATCATGGTAGACGAATATCAAGATACAAATCACATTCAGTATCTATTAGTTCAGATGCTGGCCAAAGCTCATCGCAACCTTTGTGTTGTCGGTGACGAAGATCAATCTATCTACTCTTGGCGGGGCGCTGATATCTCTAACATTTTAGATTTTGAAAAAGATTTCCCTGAAGCTGTTGTAATTAAGCTTGAAGAGAACTACCGCTCTACTGCAAATATTGTAAATGCAGCCACAAAGCTGATTTCAAAGAATACACAACGTAAAGAAAAAGTTCTTTTCACAAGTAACGCAGATGGTGACCCAATTCAAATTCGTAAAGAACGTAACGAATACGATGAAGCACGCTTTGTATCTAAAACAATTCAAAGTATGATTTCTTCAGGTGAAAGCAACCTAAACGACTATGCAATTTTTTATCGTACGAATGCACAGTCACGAGTTTTAGAAGATCAGTTGCGAGTTCTTGCGTTACCATACCGTTTAATTGGCGGCATGCGCTTCTATGAACGAGCCGAAATTAAAGACATCGTTTCTTATTTAAGACTAACTCAAAACATTAATGATGATATGGCTCTTAAGCGAATCATTAATGTGCCGGCTCGCAGTATCGGTAAAACTACTGTTGAGCAGCTCGAACAAAAAGCCAGTGAAATGCGTATTTCGCTTTATGCTGCTACACAAATGCTAATTGATGAACGCCATTTTAATGCTGGGACAACTTCAAAACTCAGAAGATTTCTAGATTTAATTGAAGATCTTGCTTCACAACAAAAACATTTTAAGCTTTCAGAGTTTTACTCGATTGTTCTTCAAAGGACAGAATACGAAAATTCTCTCACAAAAGAAAATACCCCCGAGTCTGAAGCTCGTTTAGCCAACTTACGAGAGCTAAGCAATGCTATGGTGCAATTCGAAAAAGAACGAGGCGACGAAGCTAGCTTATCAAATTATTTAGAAGAGCTTACTCTCGCTTCTGACTTAGACAAAGCTGATACTGACGCCAATGCGATCACTATGATGACAATTCATATTTCAAAAGGTTTAGAATATCCTTATGTATTTATCGTAGGTTGCGAAGAGAATTTATTTCCTTCAATACGCGGCGATGAAGAAAACGCAGAGGACATCGAAGAAGAGCGCCGCTTAGCTTACGTTGCAATGACACGTGCAAGGCAAAAATTATGGATGACGTACACAGATCAGCGCAAAGTTTGGGGAACAGATCAAAGAAATGATGTTTCTCGATTTATCGGTGAAATACCAAAAGAATTTACACAATTTACGACTGCTATACCAATAGATCAAAATCCAAGATTCATGAGTAATAGTCGCTTCGCTTCAAAAAATAGTAATTATGATGAGTTTGCGCAAACCAGTTACGACGACGATTACTCACAAGTAACGCCTCAAGTAGGTAAAGCTAGCGGCTACAACAAAGGCCAGCGTGTTCGCCATCCTACATTTGGTGTGGGTTCTATTTTTTCAACTGAAGGTAGCGGCGACACTCTAAAAATTAGCGTGCTCTTTCAAGATAGCACGATTAAAAAGTTTGTTGCTAAATACGCAAGGCTTGAAAAGGTTTAGTTCGAAAATCGAACCCCTTTTTTACTAAAATCTGATTCAAATTAATACAAAGCGGACCTCACTTTGCTTTATCTAGAATAAATTACAAATGAGGTAGAAATGTTTAATGCGTTAGCATATAGTAAAGAGCTGGAGCAGGCGGGCTTTTCAAGAGATCAAGCAGAAGCCACAATCAACGTCTTTTTTAAATTTATGGATTACAATTTTGCAACTAAATCTGATCTGTCTGACGCCAAAAGCGACCTTAAGGCAGATATTGCTGAATTAAGAACAGAACTAAAAACTGAGATCACTGAGTTGCGCACCGACTTTACTAAACTTCGATTTGAATTCAGCTCCCTAGAAAACCGTATGACTATTAAATTTGGTCTTATGCAAGCGGCTACAATTGGAATTCTCGCTGCTGTAATCAAACTTCTATAAAAATTGCCAAAAATTCTGAACTAATCCATTATAATCCTATGGTTGAAGTTGTTGGTTTTATATATGTACTCCTCGCTGGCATAGGCTTTGGATTTTTAGGAATATTCGGCAGACTAGCTTTTCAAAGCGGTTTAAGCGTTGGCGAATTACTTACCTTCAGATTTTTCTTAGCCACTTTTCTTTTAGCAATAGGTCTTCTTATTTTTAGACCAAAACTTCTCAAACTAAGTCTTAAAGAAATCGGCGTTTCGGCAGCACTGGGTGTTTTTGGCTACGCTGTTTTTTCAACTCTATACTTTAAATCTATCGAAGGTATCTCAGTTCCGTTAGCTGCACTTTTACTTTTTACTTTCCCAATTTTCGTTAACCTCGGTGCTCACTTTGTTTTAAAAGAGCGTATGACAAAACGACAAGTTGTAAGCCTTGCCATCGCCTGCGTTGGACTAGGAATACTCTTATGGGGCCCATTAATTGTTAATTCACTCGTATCGGTGGTTTTTGCAATTGTGGCTGCTCTCACTTATTCAATTTATGTTTTAGTGAGCGGGCGCTATCAAAAAAATGTAGCTCCGCTTTCTTCTAGTTTATATGTGATTACGTTTGCAGGCTTAGCGCTTTTTATATTTCACCAACCCGATCTTAGTAAAATTGCCACATTAAGCTCTCAGCAAATTTATATTATTTTAGGTATTGCGATTATCTCTACCATTGGGCCTTTAACTCTATTTTTGGCAGGCTTACAAAGGCTTTCAAGCTCAAAAGCCTCAATTGTTGTCATGATCGAACCTGTTATCGCGGCCATTGCGGCGTCGCTACTTTTACAAGAACAACTCTCAACATTACAGCTCTGCGGAGCGGGTCTTGTAATGGTCGCTTTGGTTCTTAACGCCCTCAAATAATGTTATCTCGTATAAAGTGTTTATAGCTAAATCGCATTAAATCCTTATAAAGCTGGAACAAATTCTGCTAAGTGATCTTTGTTGTACGTTTAAACAAGGAGAACTTATGAAAACAATTTTATTAACTCTAGTTTGCATTTTAGGTGTTTCAGCTAACGCTACATCTTTACACCCCGACACAGCTAAAGCTGGCGAGTGCCGCGCAGCTGCTACTGAAATCGCAAAAATGAATATGGACCAAAAAGCTAAAGCTTATTTATTTGATAGTTCTGATGTAGGTGAAACTGTTTTTGACAAATCTATTACAAATGATACTGAAAAACTTTATGTCTACAATGTTGATGCTTTTATTTACAGAGGCAATTACAACGTTGAAGTTACTGTAGATTCAAGCTGCGCAGTAGATTCAGTAAAAATCACAGAGATTCTTCGTGATTCAACAGCGATTCCTGAATAACTTTTTTAGAATTTTTTAAGTGATTCCATTCACCTAAATACATTTCATAATCAGCAGGTTTTATAATTGAATTAGCGTCTGGGTTAACATACTCAGACGTGACTCCATCAAATCCTTTAAATTTTCTCGAGTCTATAGACACTTCAGTTTCAAACTTAGGTGTGTAATAAGCTTTACCCCCACCATCAGGAATATCGACAGACAAAGTAGGCATAGCTAATCCAGATAAATGCCCCCACAACTCATTTTGAATTTGCAAAGAGTCTTCAATACTTGTACGTAAATAATCTGTACCCATAGAAGGGTCGCACTGAAACATATAATAAGGCTTAGCTCTTAAAAAGAGTAAACGACGCGAAAGCGCCTGCACAATCGCCGCGTGATTATTAACTCCATTAAGTAAAACCATCTGATTCATAACTGGAATGCCGTTATCCACAAACTTTTCTACAGCCTGTGCTGCTTCGGCAGTTAATTCACGTGGGTGATTAAAATGTGTCATTAAAAATACAGGCTTAGCTTTTTTAATTATTTTAACTAAGTCATCAGTTACTCGCATCGGTGCTACCACTGGCATTCTTGTGCCAATACGAATAATTTCTACGTGTTCGATATTTCGTAAATCAGTTAATACGCGGTCGAGTTGAGCGTCAGAAACTGTAAGCGGATCTCCACCCGACAAAATAACTTCGCGAATGCCTGTGCTTTTTTTAATGTAGTTAATAGCTTCAGTGTATTCGTCTTGCTTAATAAAAGCTTGATCGCTACCTGTAAAATGCTTGCGTGTGCAATAGCGGCAATAAACACTGCAAATATCTGTTATTAAAAATAAAACGCGGTCTGAATAACGATGCACAATCCGAGACGTTGGATGATTAGATTTTTTTCGTTCGCCTAGTGGATCTAACTGAGCCTGTTTATTATCGAAAAGTTCTTTTTCATGTGGAGTTAAAATTCTACGAATTGGATCTAACGAATTAGTTTTAGAAGCTAGGCTTGCATAATAGGGCGTGGTTCTAATATTAAAAATTTCTTTGCCTTGTTTAAAAGCATTGATCTCTTCAGCAGATAAATCAAAGTAAGCCGAGTAGTCGTTTTGATTTTTTAAAGAAGATCGCATTTGCCATGTCCAGTCGAACCACTGCTTAGGGTCTAAATCTACTGGTCTAGGTGCATTTTCAAATACAAACTTCATAGCTGATTTTATATACTAATAGCTATGAAATACTCTATAAAAATATGCACATCTTGGTTATTTTTTAGCTTTTTTTTAGTGGCTTGCAGCTCTAAACCTATTAAAGTAGCCAATGAGGTCTCTTACGGCCGTGACCGCATTCGCAAAGAAGCCAATTTATCTGTTTATAAAACTAGCGGTCTTTGTAACGGCTTGCTTCGCGTACAAGATGTAAAATTAGCTCCAGGTTTTTGTTTGGGTGTTGTCGATACGGGCGAAGGCTTAATTAAACCCCGATTTGCTTTACAACTTGATGCTACACATTTGTTGTTAGTGGATATGGGTGGATGGGCCGCTAACAAAGGCCAATTGCATTTATTAACTTTTTCTAACAATCGTTGGAACCGCACCCCACTTTTAAACTCGACTCAACTACCTGAAAATAAAAAATGTATTTTAGACAGACCTCATCAACTGGTTCGCGGCCCCGAAGGCGAAATCTATATTACTTCGGTGCAATGTATAGCCACTCTTCGTCCGCTTGATAAAAATATTGTAGATTCTATCCAAGTTAAAATTTCTGGATTACCTACCGAAGGCTTACACCCGCTTAAATCAATTGTTTTTGATGGTGGCGGAAATATCTATATGAACGTAGGTTCAATTTCCGATAACTGTGAACTTGAAACTTCAGATGTTTGTAAAGAACTCGAATCTCGCGCGCAAATTCGCAAGTACATACGCTTAGCCGATGGCAGTTACGAACCCCGTTACAATTTATTTGCTAAAGGCCAACGTAACTCCATGGGCCTTTATTGGGATGAAGTTAATCAAAACCTTTGGACTGCAGAAAATTCAAGAGATTACATCGAAAGAAAAATTCGCAACTCAACGGACAAGAAAAACCCGCAGACGAATTTAATATTATTTCTGAAAATGCCGAATTGGATTGGCCTTACTGCTACGATGCAGGTTTAATTAGCCCCGAGTGGCCAACAGCCGATTGTACACGTTACACACAACCACATTTATTATTTCCGGCTCACTCGGCTCCACTTACTCTTTTAATGTACACCGGTAATTTATTTCCTGCTTGGTATAAAAATCGCTTATTAGTAACTTTGCATGGCTACAAAAGCTACGGGCATAGAATTATTACCTATAAACGTAACGACAAACTGCAACCCGTTGGCGACCCCCTAAGTGTTGTTTACGGATGGGATGCAAAGCCTGGGCAAATGGTAGGAGCTCCCGTTGGTATTACTCAAGGTTTAGATGGCAGCGTATTTATTGTTGAAGATACATCTGCAAAAGTTTTACAACTTTACTACAACGCTAAAGAAGGCAACGGCACACCAGTGGCTGAATTAAAGGTTGGCAATTTACAACAAGATCAAAGCCAGCTGGCCATTGATTTTAAAAGAGCAGAAGATAAACGTAAATTAGCATTTGATGCTAAGCTGGCTAAAGCCAGTGTTCCGTTATTTTCGCAAATTCAAAATAAAGTATTAGACCAACACTGTGCTCGTTGCCACGCCGGTGTTACTTACCCAGGTATGCAAATTTTAAAATACGATGATGTCGGCAATTATAAAAAATTAAAAGATCTCTTAATGCCACTTTTAACTGGTAACGGAGTTCCGAAAATGCCTCTCGGTGGTTTTCCAGAAGAATCTGAAGTTCAATTGATGGCTCTCGTGCAACAATGGCTGGATGCAGGTTCGCCTGCTCCTTGAGGATTAATTATGTGTCAACTTTTAGGAATGAATTGCAATACTCCCACTGATATCTGTTTTTCATTTACAGGTTTTCAGACTCGTGGAGGCTTAACCGACGTACACTCCGATGGCTGGGGTATAGCCTTTTTTGAAAACAAATGTGTTAGACAATTTTTAGATCCACAACCATCAGCCACTTCAGCAATTGCAGAGTTTGTTCGCAATTACCCAATCAAATCTAAATCAGTTATTGCCCATATACGTAAAGCCACTCAAGGCCAAGTGTCTTTAGAAAACACTCATCCATTTCAACGTGAAATGTGGGGCTACTATTGGGTTTTTGCTCACAATGGCAATCTTGAAAATTTTCAACCTAAATTGGATGGCTCATTTCAACCAGTGGGTAGCACTGACAGCGAAAGAATCTTTTGCTACTTAATGCAAAGCTTGCGCGCAGAGTTTGGTAATAATTATCCAGGTTCAGAAAAAGTATTTTCGCATGTGCATAAAATGAGTTTAGAATTATCTCAATTAGGCGAACTCAATTTTCTATTTTCAAACGGCGAATGTTTAATCTCACATTGCTCTACCCGCTTAACTTATATAGTTCGTAAAGCCCCATTTACAACCGCAAGACTTAAAGACCAAGATGTAAGTGTCGATTTCGGAAGCCTCACCACCAATCAAGATCGCGTTGCGGTTATTGCTACAACACCATTAACTGACAACGAAGACTGGCAAACTTTAAATCCGGGAACTTTGGTTATGTTTAAAAACGGAGAGTTAGTAGCTGAGCAAAAAACTCATGCGTGGGTTAAACCTAGTGTCTCTAATTAATACAAAAATCTTGAGCGCAATTTGCGCTTGAGTTTTTTGATCTTTTTTTTCAACTATTTGTTTTAACTCGCTATTTTTAATTTTCTCATTTCAATTCACCATAAGTTTTACAGCCATTCCATTCTGAAACACTATTTAAATTCTATATTCACCATTAAATTCAATAACTTATAGCTCGTGTCTCACATTGATATAGGTATCAGGTTTGCTTTTACTAAGTGTGAAGCTATTTAAAAAACGACGACCGGGATGGTTTGTCACAAATGGAGGATTTATGAAACAGATACCGAAACAAAAGTGGATTCTATCAACACTATTAGTAGCAGCTCTTGGTAGCCAATACTATTTTTCTACATCATCTAAAAATGTTGGAGCTTTTGATTTAGCATCAGAAGCACCAAATGCGCAAATTCAAGCGCTAGTTGACGTATCTGCCGCACTCCAAAGAACACCAGCACCTGGCGCAGTTGCAGTAAGTGGAGATCTTTCAAGATCACTAGTTGCAGCTGTAGCAGCAGCCCCAGTAGCAGCAAGTGCAGATGCAACTCGTGTTGCTGCACCAGCAGTAACTCAAGGAGCGGCCCAAGTTGCTCCATGTGGAGATTGCGTTTTATTAACTAAAGCTGAAGCTGAAAGAATTCGTCAAATATTAGTTGAAGTAACAGGTAAAAAACCAGTTGCTGAAGTAGCAGTAGAAGAAACTGCGGCTGAAAAACGTAAACGTTTAAGAGAAGAAAAAGAACAAAAGAAAATCGACGATGCACAAGCCAAAGCCGATAAATTACGTGATGAAAAAGATGCACGTAACGATGAATTCAAAGATAAAATGGAAGATATCGCCTCTAAGTGTGATGGCGAGATCACTTGCTTAACATCAAGATATACATCACTTTTAGCTAGGTACTCGGGTAAAAAGAAAATAGACAGCACTGTAGCTCAAGCTGCATACAGAGTGCATATCGAAAAAGTATTAAAAGCAAGTATGAGTGATGAATCAAAAAGCGAATCTGTTGCCGAAGCTCTTGCTTCATTAGGTCGCGATGTACCAAATGAATATCGTCAGGTAAAAGAAAGTGCAATTTTAGCGGTAAAAAATGCGGTTTCAGAAAAAGCGATATCAGCTAATAAAAATTTCAGATTGTCAGAGCAATTAACTAAAGCTGGTAAAATAAATGAATCGATCTCTATCGGTCAGCAAGCAGAAACCGATGCAACTGACGCTACAGGAATGGCTAACTTATACAGTTCGACGCTCAATCAAAGTTTAAAAGATGTAAGCGACAGCGTATCTTTAGCCTATATGAATAAACTTACACCTGAAGTACAAAGATTATTAAGCAACATGCGCTTAACAACTGGTGCTGCTTTAACAACTACAGATACAACAACAAACCCGTTAATTAATCCAAACCAAGGAACAACTCGCGGAGTAGTAAGAGGCGGCGATGCCAGTACAACTCCAAGTGCTGGTACTAATAATACGACAAATACTGGTAACGCACTTAACGGTGTTCAGTTCGGAAATACACAAACAGGTGGAGCCCGCGGTTCTAGAGGCTCTTACCAACAGTAATTAGAGTCAAAAATTTAACGTTAACTCCAGCCAGCTCATGATGAGCTGGTTTTTTTGTTTTTATGAGTGATTAAGAATGAATTTTAGATAAAAAAAATCCGGGGAGGATTGCTCCCCCCCGGCCCTGCTCACCACCGCACTCGTTGCGATCATGATGTAATCTAAGCTGTCGTACTTGCTGCTCTCACTATGTTATCAAAAGGTGATGGCGGCTTTTGTTGAAAATCCAATGTTGACATTATTTTCGAGGTTTGACGCTCCGTCTTTCCACGCGGACCCCGGAAATAACACACCGACTTGATTTGACCAAATTACGCGTTCGCGTGGTTTGTAAATTAACTCGATGTCTAATTCTGTACCTAAATCTTTAGTTGTGTCCAGTGTTAAAGTTGGACTCGTCACTAATTGTGCGTAAATCAAAGTTGAACGAATATCTAATTTTTCATTCCATTTATATTTCACACTGGGTGCAAAGTAAGTTGCATTGCTGATGGCTTCATCATCTGCAGAGTTTCCCACAGATAAAGATGCATCGTTGTGGATAATTCCTGTTGTTAAGAAATCTTTTTGGCCCATGCGATGGTTAAATAATAAAAGTGCTACATCGTAATTTCGGTCTAATTGATAACCTTCGTAAACATCAGTTGTTGTTGGGTTATCGCCACTAGCTATACCGAGTTTTGCGCCAAATTCCCATTTTTCATCTTCTTTAGCCGGAAATAAAAGTTCTGCGGCAATAGCGTATGAATTAAATTTTAAATTATTACCCGCTACCAGTAAGCCTGTATCACCTGTTAAAAAGCTTGTTTCTAATTTAAAAGAAAAACTTTCCCATGTACGACCTAAAAATAAATTTACAGTTTTAGTGTTCCAAGAACCCGTTTTAGCAGCGCCAGCAAATGGCAGTGGGTTAGTTGTTGCTAAGGCATCATTTGATTCAAAGCTACTTTTACGGGTTTGTTGCATGACACCGGCTTGAGCACCGTTATCTTTGTTGTTGTATTCAAAAACAATTGTTTCATCAGATGCCGTTACACCACGGCCGTAATCTTTTTGCGAAACTTTAGATAACATCGGCATAAATGAAATATTATCGACGATAAATTTGTAACCTACTGAATCTCTTGTGTCGTACCAGTGATCAAAAGCACCGAGACCCGCACTGTGAGTAATGCCAAGACCGAATTCGATAGGTGCACGTCCCGCAATTAATGAACCATACTCATGATTTACGTTCAGATAAAGTTCACTTACACCAATTGAACTAGTTTCTTGATTCTGAGAATTAACACGAGGGTCGACGGTTCCGCCTCCGCTGCCAAAAACCGAACCCATTTGAGAGTTACGGTAAGCTGGGACTGTACTGCCTAAAATATTAAAACGACCTATAATATTGATACCGTCAGAGGCTACGATCTTAGGGTTTAAGTATAAATATTGTAAACCATAGGTTTTAGGAACTTTAGCATTGCTGTCTAAAGAAGGATTATCGATATCGTTGAATTCGATGCGGTAACCGCCCGACCAATCAATTGAAATAGCTGAAGCAGCCTGAGAAACAAAAACTAACAACGTTAATAATAACAAACGCATAACTATATCCTTCTTAATTAATTTTGTACGACACCCATAACATCTGATTCGTGGATGATTTGAAGTTCTTCTGAATTAAATTTAACTTTTGTACCCGCATGTTCTGAAAACAAAACAAAATCGCCGATCTGTACGTCTAATGGTCTTACTAGGCCTTTTTTATTTTTATTACCATGGCCAACCGCTAAAACTTTGGCTTTTAAATAGCCAGTAGCAATTGAAGATGCCGTATCTGGTAGATACAACCCACCTGGGGTCATTCTTTCGCCCACTTCAACTCTTACAACTAAACGATCCGCTAAAGGGGTGATGGCTTTTGAATAATCAACTTTTACAACGGGAGCCTTAACGGGAATAGTTTTTTTAACTAAAGCTTTAGTCACAACTTTTTTAACTTGTTTTTTGGCTATTACTTTTTTTAGTGCTTTTTTCTTTGGAGTAATTTTTTTAGCAGCTTTTTTAGGGGATGCTTTTTTAGCCACTTTTTTGACTGGCTTTTTTACTGGCTTTTTTACCGTCTTCTTAATTGGCTTTTTCGCAACTTTTTTCTTCTTATTTGCCATGACGTGCTTTTTCCTCTTCGTAATATTTTTTATACATTATGTCCCATTCACGAGTTCCCTCATGAACATCTCTTTTAAGAGACGCTACTTTTTCGCGGGCCTTTTTATCAATTTCAGCATCTTCTTTAACAAAGGCCACAATAGCGGTTCTTGCAGCTCTAAGAGCAATATCGTCATCTGAAAAATCAGCGATATCATCCCCCCAAACTTTATCTGTCACTACATGCGCTAAGTGAACTTGGCGGTCATCAGATAGAATCATAAAATAATTTTTCTTTCTTTAGCCAATTTTTGTTTCAGCATCGGAAACATTCGGTGGCGTTGAAATTGACCTTCATGTTCGCGCTCCATTTGATCCATCAGCGCTTGCACATCTTGGTCTAATTGTTCTTCTCTTTTAAAGTCAGCGGTGATCGCATCGACAATAGTTTTTAAAACGATTTTTTCATCGACTTTAAAAGTGATTAATCCTTGCGATTTCCATTGATTCAAAATTTTATCAGAAAGCCTTTGTATTTGACTTGTGGTGAGCTTCATCATTTTATGTCTGTATGCCCCTTATTTGCCTACAATTAAAGACCATTTATTCTACAATGACAAGTTTTCTATTAGTTATAGCTCTGAGCTCTACAGCTCTAGCTTTTGAGTGGCCTTTCAGCACAGAAGAATTTCAAAAAAAATTATCGATTCAGGATCTAACCCCCCGAGTCCGTTATTTTGCGCGGGGCCCGAGCTTTTTAAGTGGTCAAAAGTGGAACGAAACTAAATTTTTAAGCCAACTTCAGCAACAAAATTACAGAATTCGCGAATCCGAGCAAATTTTAATGGCAGGTGACGCTAAAAAGCTGCCCCTAAGCGACTGTAAAAGCACCACCAACAGCGATTTGCAGGAAAACTACGCTTGCTGGATATGGCAAACCCATGAGCAAGAAACATATCTAGTTGTTGTTAATGATCAGCAAATTATTGCCTCAACTTGGCTCGGAGATTCTCCTGCTCAGCCCTACTGGAAGGCATCACTTGACCCAGTATTAGTGGCTCAATACAAAGGCCAACAGCCTATTATGCAAAATGAGCTTAAAATTTCTGATTTCCCAGTGAGCTGTCTCAATGCTGTTATGGCTATTGAAGATAGCGAATTTTTGAATCATTCGGGCCTTAGTTACGTTGGATTAACTCGCTCACTTATTAAAAATATTTCCAAAATGCGTTATGCGCAAGGTGGCAGTACCATCACTCAACAATTAGTTAAAAACTATTTTTTAACTCCAGAAAAAACCATCTCCCGAAAACTACGAGAACTCTATTTAGCCGTAAAACTTGAGTCTGAATGGACAAAAGATCAAATTCTCGAAACTTATCTTAATATTATCTACATGGGCCAATCAGGCGCATTCCAAGTTTTAGGTTTTGGCGCAGCGTCTCAGTACTACTTTCATAAACCAGTGCAACAGCTGAATCAGGGCGAATGTGCTCTCATGGCGGCCATTGTTAATAATCCGGGTCTCTTTAATCCATGGAGACACGCCGACAAAGCCGCTGCTCGCAGAACTTTAGTTCTCACTAAAATGAAAGAGCTTAATTTAATAAGTGAAGCTGAGTTTAATGAAGCGCAAAAAGTAGCTTTACCTAAAGAAATTAAATCGAATGCTTCAGAAACCGCTCCGTATTTTTTAGAAGCTGTACGCAAACAAATTACCAATTTAAAAATGTCTGAGAATTCGCAAAATATTTATACGAGCTTAGATTTAGAAGCTCAGCAAAACGCGCAAAGTGCTTTACAAAAACATATTGCTGAGCTCGAAAAGAGCCGTAAAAATTTAGTTAAAAATAAAGCCAAAGGTTTAAAGCTTGAAGGCTTAGTTTTATCAACTGAAAATCAAACAGGCCTAGTTAACACTCTCGTCGGTGGCCAAAGCTATTTACAAACACAATTCAATCGCGCCCTAAACGGACGCCGCCAAATTGGCTCTCTAATTAAACCCTATGTGTATCTTTCCGCTTTAATGTATGGATTGGATGGCCAACAAGTAACGCCTTTAACCCGAATTAACGATACAAAATTTGTTTGGAAATACGACAAAAAATCTTGGTCTCCAGAAAATTATGAAAAAACATTTAATGGCGAAATTCCGCTTTATTTTGCTTTAAAAGAAAGTTTAAATTCACCAACAGCACAAGTGGCACAAAAAGTTGGGCTTGATAAAATCATCGAGCTCACTCACCAAATTGGCTTCACGTCTCAAATGGAAAACTCTCCAGCTACAAGCTTAGGAGCTAGTGTTCACTACCCTATTGAAGTGCTCGACAGCTACCGTACACTCGCTAATCTTGGGCAATTTACCCAATCAGGATTTATCGAAAAAATTAAAAATAAAGAAAACGAGACTGTATTCGAATTTAAGTCTGCTTTTGAAAATAAATTAGATGCTGCCACTACTTCTGTACTAGTCGGCATGATGAAAGAAACTCTCAGATCAGGTACCGCTAAATCATCAGCCGCATTAGCTTGGACAGCTCCAGCTGCTGGCAAAACCGGTACAACATCAGATAATAAAGACGCTTGGTTCACAGGCTTTACTCCCTATCAAACAACAGTTGTATGGCTCGGTTACGATCAAGGCGCTTCAAGCATGCTCACTGGCGGCAGCGGAGCCGTTCCGGTATGGGTTGAGATCATGAAAAAGAATTTGGCTACATGGCCAGATGCAGATTTTAAATTTCCAGATACAGTTGAATATCAGGCCGTCACCCTGCATGGTACAAACAAAGAGACACAATTAATTTTTAAAAAGTAGTGAACAGTCTCAACTTTGCATCCTTAGAACAAATTCATCTCAGGATTTAAAGTCCTTCCTAAACTTATACACGTTGGCAGAACCAATCGAGTTCAGGTAACTATGAAAACAGGTCTAAAACGAATTTAAGCAGTCTAAGCACTAGCAGAACTAGACCTAAAACCACTTTAGTTAAGTTCAAAAAACGTCGAAATCTTCTATAGTTGAGTATAGTTAAATTCGGCATTCGGAACCTCCAATCACAATTGGAGAATCAGATGTCCTTAAAGCGAAGTTGAGATGTTCAATTTCGCTTTATGCATTTTTAAGACCTTAAACATTTACAT
>JBEBIK010000231.1:0-3969 GCA_040080445.1 Pseudobdellovibrio sp. | reverse complement strand
ATATATATCGAGTAACAAGTTAGCTGAATATTCAGAAAACTTAGTATTCGGGTGCTGTTGTACAATTTCTTTGAATTTCTTTTCAGCGGGATCGAAATTATTAGTTAAGTAATAAAGTCTTCCTGTACGAAACTTAATTTCAGCTGCTTTATCTGATTTAGGATATTTTTGCAAATACCAGTTAGAGGTTTTAATAAACTTCTCAACTCTTTCGTCTAAAGCAATAGGCTCTATCGAGTTGCCTGTGCGTTTTTGTATATCTTCGTCACGAGGTAATGATTTTTCGATAGCTAATAAAATATTTTGAGATGCCTTTTCGACGTATTGGCTAGTAGGGTAATCGGTCACGACCGCAGTGTACTCTGTAGAAGCATCAGAATAACGAGTCATATCGTAGAGGAGCTCTCCGTAAAAGAAGTGCATGTCGCCGGCCAGATTAGAGTTTGAAAATTCTTGAAAATACAATTTATAGCCGTCATCAGCAGCTTTTTGAGAAAATGGAGCACGCGAGTTTTGTGCAGTTTGGTGCTGTTGAAGAATGTAATTTCTTAAAGTTTGCTCTCTTAATTGATTGCTTTTTTTAATAAAATTTTGATCAGACTTTTTGGATTCATACCAAGTCGACTTAGCATTGTAAGTAGTGACCCATTTATAAAGTTCAGACTTAAAATCTGGAGAATTTTTAGCAAAGAAATAGTTTTGAACAATTTGGTATTGATACTCAAATGCTTTTTTAGAATTTACATCTTGTGCTATTAAGTATTTAAATACATTTTTTGAAGCCTCTCGATTTCCTTTCTTTGAAAGGTAGTAAGCAAGCTTTTCAATACTTTCTTTAGATTCTTTTGTATTCAGATTTTTAAAATAAGTTATAGCTCTGTTGGCATCGCCAGTGTCTGCAAAAAATATCACTAAATCTTTAACGGCTTCGTTTTCAAGACGAGCATTGTTAATTTTTTTTCCATTTATCGAATCATTAAGCTTTGCTCTACGTCCAGATTTTACAATGTAATCGAGGTACTTAATACCTTCTTCAGTTTTTCCAAGGCGATATAAACACCAAGAGGCTTTGTATAATGCAATAGTATGCAAATTGTGTGTATTATCTTTTATTAAAAATGAATATTCTTTGTAGGCCTCTGCCCATTTTTCATTTTCGAATAAATTTTCACCGATAGCAAAGTGTGCCTCGCCAGCAAACTGGCTAGATGGATACTTAGCATTTAGCTGATCATAATACTTAGTACCTTCAGCTACGTTGCCAAGTTCAAAGTTATTATAACCTAAGAAAAATAGGGCTTGGCTAACCTTCGGATCGTTCGGAAAATCTCTTAAAAACCAATCATAGAGCTGGATGGCTTTTTTATTGTAATCTTTTGCATCAGATAAATCTAAAACTGGCTTCGAGCCCTTACCAGCCTGAAACTCTTTATTTTTCTTTTCGTATTCATCCTGCTTACGATTGCTTAGAATCGTTGCTTTTTCTACGTACAGTTCTGCTAAACGTAACCAAAGTTCGCCACGATTTGAACTGCTCTTAAACTTTTGAGTTAGTTTATAAAGTTCTTCAACTTGTAAATTAAGAGTTTTTTCGTAAGCAGATTGATCTACATTTTCGTAATTATAAATTTCTGATAACTTTGGAGGCTTAACTTCATTTAAATTAATTTCTTTTTTTGCTTCAAAACTAATTTGAGCACTTGGCAAAGCGATTGAATTTTTTTCGATTGAATTAACTTTAGAGCCGCGACTTTCTTGTTTAGCTTTTTTTATTAAATCGCCTAAAGTTATCTTTTTTTTAGCAGCTGCTTGTGCAAATACTTGCACACTATACAGAGATGCTCCAATTAATACGATTGTTAATGTCTTATTTAAGTACTTTAAATTACTCACAGCTTTGTTTTCCTAAATAGTGATAGTTGCCAATCTCATCTAACCAGTACTCGCCTTGAAAAGGATAATATTCATAGCCATTTTGAATATAAAAAGATCTGTCTTGAGTTGCATTCGTTTCTTGCAAAGCAATACTTTTACCAGCAATTCTTTTCTTAAGCGTTTCTTTTTTTCCGTTAATCATTTCGTAGCGAATGAAGCTCGACTGCTCATTCAGATCGGTAATTTCAGCTTTAATATCTGTTAAGTGGTTTTTAACTAGCTCTCCAATAATAGTTTTAGCGCTATTAATACGATTATTAACTATACGTGTCGCATAGCTACCTACTGAAGAACCTCTTAGCTGAGCATTTTCTTCTATAGATTTTTTTTCTTCATTGATTTTTCTAAGATACGCATAAGTACGACGTACATCGCCCTCTTCAGCTATGTGTTTTAAGATGTTATAGGGAAGCGCTAACTGCTTTTTAGTGTCCGCATTTTTCTTCATCTGATAGGTTTTACTAATTTCAGTAAAGTAAGCTTCACTATTAGTATTTTGCAAGAAAGTCGTAACTCGCTTTAAAGCTGGATTATATTGACCTTCATAAAGTGAAAGTACTTTTTCCATCTCATCATACTGGCAAATATATAGATATACGATAGCTCTTAATAAAAGAGTTTCTGGTAAATATGTATCTTCATAGTAAGAAGAATGTAGCGATTGGAAGTTACTTAAAGTAGACCTAAACCTCGCAGTTCGCAGCATAGCCCAAGTTTTCTCAAATAAAGCATCATGCCACATAACGTGATCACGAGGAATTTTTGAATAGGCTTCTATCGACTTAGCCCAATCTTGTTTTTGATAAAGTACTCGAGCAATTCCCATTTGAGCAGCTACTCTATTTGTGTCAGTTACTCTAGCACCTGCTCGACTATTTAATAAGCGCTTAAAGCTTTGTAATGCTAAATCTGGTTGGTTAGCCTCTGCTTGAGCTAAACCCATATTATAGAGTGCGCTGAAAAAATAACGGCTCTTTGATGTTACCTTACTGTAAAATTCAACAGCTTCAGCATTTTGTCCCGATTTATGTTTAATTTCTGCAAGTCTAAAATAAAGCATTTCACGGTTTTGTACAGGGATTTGATTAATGTCCACACGTTGTATTGCAAAATTCAATAGGGTTTCATCGCCTAGTCTATCAGTTACAATAAGCAATTTTTCAATTGAGGGCTTAGTCCAAGTTGGATCGCCCGCTCTAATAACTTCAACAAACTGAAATGCTGCGGTTTGATTTAAATTTAGCTCCATTAATGAAAGCCCAAATAAATATTTAACTCGCGCTTTTTCCGTGGCAATAGTCGCAGCTTTTGAAATAGCCAATAGCTGTTGAGCTGCCGCTAAATTTTTGCCAGACTTAATCATACTAACAGCTTTATCGATATCTGCTTTATAAGATTTTGCGCCTTCTTGTCCGTGCGCAAAATGACCATATAAACTAAATATTAAAACTATGTGTAATATATTTTTCATCTATAATTTGCCTCCGGAAAGAAGAAACTCACACCCGCCGTAAAAATCAGATCGTTATAAGTGCTTTTTGAAGGAACTGAGGTTCCAACTGTAGTCCCAGCGAAAAGCCATGCTTTTTGAAAGAGCAAAGATTTGTCCAGTTCCCACATGAAATGTCGGCACTGAATTTTCTTGTGAGTTTGTGGCTGAGGTTCCACCACCAAAAGCAAAATACATGTCGAAGGGAATAATTTCGTTATCTAAATTGGCCACTTTTCCGTAGATAGGAGACCAGAGCAGATCAACTCCAATATTGTATTTAGTTACAACGAATTTATCAGGTTGTAAGTTGTTATTAGTACGTATTTCTTTAGCCGCTTGGCTTTCTGAGTTACTCAAAAAAACTCCAGAAAGTTCAACTCCAAAAGATTCAGAAAAATAGTAACCTAGGTTAACTTTAGCGCCTAAATTAAGAAACCAAGGTGAGTTTGTAGTTAGACCACCCGCCATATAAAGCTGAAATCTTTCAGTTTTAGGCTGATATTTTTTTTGAATAACCGATACATCGCTAAATGGAGCTAATT
>JBEBIK010000008.1:0-16692 GCA_040080445.1 Pseudobdellovibrio sp. | reverse complement strand
GCTGAAGCGCCCGTGGCTGAATTGGTAGATACAAAATCGACTGTCGGCGCTATCAGCTCTAAAGTTGTTGAATCAAAAACTGACTCGGCTCAGAACACTAAAAAGAAATCTGGCGATCGAAAGCCAGCTGAAGTGGACATACTCAGTATTAAAGATCCGGGTGGCATTGAAACTTCGGTATTATCTAAAGCGGGCCTTTATGATGCAGGTGATTCGCAATTTGGACGATTTATGATGCGCGAATCAGATTATAAAGAAGAATCAGTTATTAAAAGCCGTAGTAACTACTATTTAAAATTTCCAGTATTAGAGTCTGAGTTTTCGTTCTGGAAAAAAATGAAAGAAAACCCACCTCTTTACGAAGTACAAAACGAAAAAAACGAAGAAAATAAACAAGCTCGTCTTTTAAAAATCTTATTTGATAAAAAACGCTACTTAGTTTTCATTCAAACTACAGAATGGTTTAAAAAGAAGTATCCAGATTCAAAATACTCAGAACTTTTATCTTTTATGGCAGGTGATGCTTTTATTGAGTTATGGAAAGCTGAAAAAATCGATTCGTTTTTTGAACAAGCTCAAAATGCTTACCGCGAAGCTCTAGAAAAATATCCTCACTCAGCTTTAGCTGAAAGAACTTCCTTGTTAACGGGCATGTTGGCACTAGATAAATCTGATTATATGTCAGCTATCCGAAAGTTACAGGCGCATGTAGATAATGCTAAGTTTGAAGCTAAAATTTCAAAACAATACGCTAAAATTGGTTTAGCTTATAGTTATTCTAAAATTAACAAACTTGATGAAGCTTTAAAATTCTTAAATGAAATTGAAAAAAACACTCAAGATCAGCTGATATTAACAGAAGTTGCCGTTCGTAGAGGAGATTTTTATTTCTTTACTAAAAAATTCAATGAATCTATTGCAGCTTACGACGCGGCTACTAAAAACTTTCCATTGGTTTCTAAATTATTTCCGAGTGCTTACTTCAACAAAATGGAAGCTCAATTTTGGAAAGAAAAATTTCAAGACTCGCACAAATCAGCGCTAGATTTTGCTCAATTTTTTCCGGCTCACGATTTTGCGCCTTATGCATTAACTCGAGTTGGTGAATTGCTTGATATTATGGGAGCTGACCAATCTAAATCGGTTGGTGCGTACTTAGAAACTCACTTTAGATATGGCGACAGCCCAAAAACGATAGTAGCTCGATTACATTTATTAAGCACAAAAATGAAATCAATGAAAGCTGAAGAATTAGATCAAACTTTAGTTAAAATGGATGAGCTCGCGCTTAAAAGCGATTTGCAAAATGTAGATCAGTTTAAAGTAGCCATGATTTCTGATGGTTTTTCAAGACGTAAAGAATACTTAAGAGCTATTGATATATTATCAAAATTCTACCAACAAAATCCGACGCGTTCAGATGCTAAACAAGTAACTCAGCGTATTGTTAAAAATATTAATGATCAGCTGAAGCATTTATCGGATCAAGGTCACTATAAAGATTTATTAAAAACATACCGTCAGTATTCAGACACTTGGCTTAAAACACATAGCCGCCTAGATACAGACTATTTCTTAGGTTTATCGTATGACAACGCGGGCGCATATTCAGATGCTATTACTAAATTTAAAAAAGTAATCGCAGGTATGACGGCGATCAAAGGTACAAGCTTTGAAAAAGAAGTTTATGTAAATCAATACTTACCAAGTTTTGATAGCTTATACCTTAAGTTATCGCAAAGTAGTTTTGATAATGTTTCTTTTCAGGATGCATACCAGCACCTCGAAAAAATTCAAAATCCATTAGCTTTATCAGATGAAGAACAAGTTCAGAGGGTGCAGCTAGCCTCAAAGCTTTACGAACAAAAAGGCGACACATCTACATCAATTCGCTATTTAAGTGATTTATCGAATTTATGGAAAGGTGAAGAAAAGTTATCTTTACCTGTGCAGTTCAGATTAGCTGAAATGCAAACTCAGCAAAATGATATTTCAGATGCACTAGCTACCTATGAAAAGTGCCGCGAGATTATTTTAAATAATCCTAAACCTGAGCAAGCAGATATAGTTAAATTAGCAAATACATACTCACAGTTATTAATTAACCAAAGTAAACAAGATGAAGCAATTTCCTTGTTGAACGAAATTTTCCAGCGTCATGGAAATAAATTTAACTTTAATCAAGAACGTTATTTGCTCGGCGACTTGTACTTTAAAAAAGGCGAAATTAAAAAGGCTGAACAAGCTTGGGGTAATCTAAAAGATGAAGGCACAGATATGTGGAGACAGCTTTCAACAGAAAAATTAAAACAGGCTGCTTGGGACGTTGAATATAAAAAACATTTAAAAAGAATACCTGCAATGTCGCAATTAGAGGGACAACAACAATGATGAATAATCAATACGGCTCATTTCAGATACAAAGTTCTGTTATGAACCATGTGTTAGAAGCTTTAAATGCCAATACCGACAAAAAGTTTTTTATCGTTGTTGGTGATGTGGGCACAGGAAAAACAACAATGTTGAATCACATCAACAAAGTTGTATTTAACAATGCGCAAAGCTTAATTTTTGACGAAGTTAGCTTGCCAGAAACAGCATTAGAATCGGCGATAGTAGGCACCTCTAAAGAGGGCGCTTACGAAGTTATCAGACGTTTTGATAAAAAATTAACTCATATTGTAGAAATGCCGGCTCTTTCTGAACGTAAAGCCGACATAGTTATTTTTTCTAACTTCTTCATAGAGGTTTTAAGCCTTATGAACGATAAAAAGAACTTTAAATTAACCGAAAAGGCATCTGAGAAGCTCCTACACTATACGTGGCCCGGTAATTTCCATGAGTTAGAATCTGTTCTAGAGCGTGCTTTCGAAAATGCATTAGCTGGAGAGTCTAAGTCAACGATTGAGCCTGAACATATTGAGTTGAACATACAAACCAAACAATTAGAATTTTCTATAGGTCAAAAGCTGGATGAAGTTGAAAGAAAATACATTTTACAAACGCTTTATTTCGTTCACCAGAACCGTACTCGCGCTGCCGAAATTCTCGGAATCTCAATTCGTACTTTACGTAATAAAATAAATCAATATCGAGAGGAAGGTTATTTATGAGTAATCTGTTTGATAAAACAACAGATGCGCTGGCCACATCGCTAGCCATGCGACAAATACGCCACAATGTAACTTCGGCTAATATTGCTAATGCGGAGACTCCGAACTATCACGCTAAAAAGATGGATTTCGAAGATGCTTTGGCAAGAGCTCTCGATTTAGATGGCAATAATAAGCTGTCAACTTCGAATGGCAATCACTATGCAGTTGGCGGCCAACCCACTGTGGAAGCGGGCATTTATGAAAATCCAGATGTTGAAGTAAATAACGACGGCAATACAGTCGATTTTGAAAAAGAGATGTCGGCACTACAAGAAAATTCGATTTTATATAAAACGGCTTTGCAATTAATCAACAAAAAAATGGCGGCCATGAAATATGCCATCAGTGAAACAAGATAGGAAATAAAGCATGAGTGATTTTTTATCCGGTTTTAGAATAGGTGGAAGTGGTATGGCGGCACAACGTGCTCGTATGAATACCATTTCAAGCAACATTGCTAACATTAATACAACTCGCACTCCAGAAGGTGGTCCGTATCGCCGTAAAGACGTGGTTTTTGAAGCGATACCAGATTCAAAATCATTTGGAGATATCATTGGTGTTAATGATCCAAAGCAAGACTTTAATCGCGTTCAAGTTACTGATGTGGTTTACGACAAAAAGGCTCCACTTTTAAAATATGAGCCCACACATCCCGATGCAAATGCTGAAGGATATGTAGCCTTTCCCAATGTAAACCTCATGGAAGAAATGACTAATATGATACAGGCATCCAGATCCTACGAGGCTAACGTACAGTCCATTCAGACAACTAAAGATATGGCTTTAAGTGCACTCGAAATTGGTAGATAATTAGTACTAGTATCTGTGCCCTAGTTTTTTAACATTATAGAGGAGTATAGACCATGGATGGTTTAACAATCTCAGGCTCGAATAGATTTTTAGAAACAGGAAGTTTAGATAATAAATCTGTTAAAATTGATCAGATGCCTACAACAAAAGAAGCAGGACCTTCTTTTGCTGATACCTTGAAAGAAGCGGTTAACAACGTTAATCAACTTCATTTAGACGCAGACAATAAAGCGCAGCAACTAGCAACGGGCAAAACAGATGATATCGCTGGGGTTATGATTGCCACTGAAAAAGCTGACATTGCTTTAAGAGCTATGGTGCAAGTGCGTAACAAAATTATCGATGCTTACCAAGAAATTATGAAAATGCAGGTGTGATGTGAATAAAATTTTTGGCGGTATAGTAGGACAATTTCAAGAGTTTTATAAATCACTTGGCCCAACCAAGAGAATGGCGCTTGTAGCGTCTATTTTAATCGGCTTTTTAGCTGTGGGTTCAGTTGTATTTATGGCTTCTGGAAAAGACTACGCAGTACTTTTAACGAATGTTCCGACGGATCAAGTTCCAACTATTATCGAAAAATTAAATGCTAAGAATATTCCTTACCAGTTAAAAGATGATGGCAAGACGATTACCGTTCCTAAAGATTATTTGCATGCTACACAAATGCAATTGATGTCGGAAGTGGGCTCTACAAAAATGGGCAACATCGGCTTAGAGTTATTTGATAAACAAGAATTTGGTATTAATTCTTATGCGCAAAAAATTAACTATCAAAGAGCATTACAAGGCGAATTAATTCGTGCGATCAATACTTTAACTGCAGTTAAGCAATCTAAAGTAATCTTAGCTTTACCAGCTAAAAAAACCATGATGGAAGAGTCTGCACCACCTTCTGCTTCAGTTGTAGTTGAATTACACGCAGGCAAAGAGCTTTCAGCAGAGCAAGTTCGTGGTATTCGCTATTTAGTAGCGAATGCTGTTGAAGGTATGGACCCAGAAAAAGTAGCAATTCTAGATGACCGCGGAAAAATGATTTCTCGTCAGTCTGATGGCTCGACGGGTGCTTCTAACGAAATTATGGAATTAAAATCTAAAGTTGAAAAAGACTTAGAAGGTCGTATCGAAACAATTTTATCTAAAGTTGTGGGTCACGGCAAAATCGTAGCTAAAGTAGATGCCACGATTAATCATAAAATTACAACGGCAGTGGAAGAAACTGTTGATCCAGATAAAACAGCCATTCGTTCGCAGACATCTCAAGAAGAGTCTTTAGATGGCGCAAGAACAAATCCTACCGGTGTTCCTGGTTCTCGTTCAAATATTCCAGGATCTGAAGATAACAACGGTCAAGTGGGCTTTAAACAAGACGTAAAAAAAGAATTAAAAACAGTTAACTATGAAGTTCCTAAAACTGTTAAAAATATTCGTGAAGCAGCCGGCGGAGTTGAGAAGATCAGCGTAGCGGTTTTAATTGATGGTGTGCCAACAACAACAACTAAAGCTGATGGTAGCACAGAGACTAAATGGGCCCCGCGTACAGCAGAAGAAATCGCAAAATATGAATCTTTAGTTAAAAATGCAGTTGGTTATGTGGGTGCACGTGGCGACAGTGTTAAAATTGAATCTATTCAGTTTCAACCAGAAGACTTCACTGAAAGTGAAAAAATTCTAACTAATATCGAAAAGAAAAAACTGGTTCAGTCCTTATTTAAATGGGGATTGTTAGGTTTTGCCTTGTTACTTTTCTTCTTCATGGTGATTCGTCCATTTATGCAATGGATTACGGATTCATTCACAGATTCAGTTGAAGAAATGTTACCTCGTACCATTGAAGAATTAGAAGAGTTGCACTCTGTTGACAATTCATTACCAGGATTATCAGGTGTTTTACCGATTTTACAAGAATCCGTCGATCCTGAAAAAGCGGAGAGTGAATTATTAAGAGATCGTATTATTACATTAATGCAAAAAGATGAAGAAAAAGCTTCGAGTGCAATTAATGTATGGGTTTCAAGGAAGGAATAGTAATGAGATCAAGTCGCTTTGAGAATCTAGAATATGATCAATTACGTGGCGTTGATAAAGCAGCCATCCTAATAAATTATTTAGGTAAAGATGCTATTAAAGTATTATTCCAAACTATGGACGATGGTGATATTCGTAAACTTCTTCACTTAATGTCTAAATTTAAAATCGTTCCCGTTACTATTACAAAACGTGTTCTTGAAGAATACTATGAAATGTTAAGTGAATCTGAAGAGTTTATCTTTTCAGAACAAATGGCCAATAAAGACACTATTATTGATGCTTTAGGCGAAGAACGTGCGCGTGGTATTTTGGGCGGATTAAATATTAGCTCGGGCTCTGGTCGTACTTTAGAATCACTTGAAATGGTTGATGCTAAATCTCTGTCTACATTCTTAGTGAATGAGCATCCACAAACAGTAGCCGTTATTTTAGCTCATTTAGAACCAGAGAAAAAAGGTGAAGTATTAAGACGTTTGCCTGAGAGTTTACAAGCCGAAGTGGTACTGAGAATGGCTAACTTAGAAAACGTTGATCCAGAGCTTATTGCTGAGATCGATAAAGTTCTTAAAAATCAGTTATCGAACAGCCATACAGTTGAACAAGCCTCTCTTGGTGGTGTTCAGCCCGTTGCTGAGATGCTGAATGTTATGGATAAAAACTCTGAGCAGTCGATTATGTCTAGATTAGAAGAAAAAGATCCATTATTAGCGGAAGAAATTCGTAAATTAATGTTCGTATTTGAAGATATCGCTAAAATTGATGACCGTGGTATTCAAATTCTTCTTAAGGAAGTTCCGAATGATAAATTATTATTGGCACTTAAAACTGCTAATGATGATATTCGTAACAAAATCTTTAAAAATATTTCATCTCGTGCGGCCGAAATGTTGCGTGAGGATTTGGCTAATATGGGCCCTGCGCGTTTATCAGATGTTGAATCGGCTCAGCAGGAAATCGTAAATGCAGCTCGTCGTTTAGAGGCTGAAGGAAAAATTATTATAGCACGTGGTGGTACAGAAGATGCGATGGTCTAATATAGTTAAGCAAAATCGATCTGAAGCGGAGCGCGCTGAGGTCACTGTTCTTAATTATACGCCAAAGCAATTTGACTTTGGTACACCTGAATCTGCTTTAGAGTATCTTAAGGAAAAAGACGAAGGCTCAGACTTCGTTATGAGTGACGTTTTGCGAACTACGACAGGTGTTGAAGAAATTGAACGCTTGAGCGAAGAGCAAAAAATTGAAGAAAAAGTATTAGAAAAAATTTCTTTCTTACAAGAAGATGCCTACAAACAAGCTTATGAGCTTGGATTTGCTGAAGGCACACAAAAAGCAATCGAAGATAAAACTCAAGAGCTTTCTAATAAAAGTGCTGAAATTGAATCTCTGCTTTTAAGTTTAAATCAGATTAAAGAAGAAATGGCCCATCAAAATGAGGCCCATATGATTAAAATGATTTATGAAATTGCCTCACGATTAGCTTTTGACCATGTGAGTGCGCATCAAGAAGTTGTTTTGAAAATAATTAAGAAATCAATTGAAGAAGCTCAGGCCGATGAAAATGTAAACGTTTTAGTTTCGAATGAGCAATTAGATTTTTTAGAAAAAATCAAAGAATCTGAAAAGCGCGAAAACGAATTTTTGAAAAAAGTAAAATTTGTTGGATCAGATACAGTTTCTGTTGGCAGCTGTGTTGTTGAAACAAATTACGGCGTAATCGATGCGCGTATAGAAGAAAGAGTTAGTAAACTCTGGTCTGAGCTTAAGCAAGCTGTGCCGAAAGTTAAATCACCGATCGAGCCTTCATGAATATAAATTTTGATAAGTATTCCAGTATTTTACACAATACGCACTTAACCAAAGATAGTGGTAAGGTAACAGAAGTTACAGGACTTATTATTAAAGGTTTTATCCCTGGTGTAAGTGTGGGTAGTATCTGCGAAATTCAGACGGCAGTTTCTGATAAACCAGTATTAGCGGAAGTGGTGGGTTTTAAAGACCGCCATGTTTTAATGATGAGCTTGGGCGGAATGCGCGGCATTTCGATGGGTTCTAAAATTACTTTAAGTAAATCTATTGCTACTGTAAAAGTGAGCGAAGAATTATTAGGCCGTGTTGTGGATGGTTTAGGCCAGCCACTTGATGATGGCCCTGAAATTGAAATCTCAAATGAAATTTCTCTTTATGGTGATATAATAAATCCTTTAAAACGCCAACCTATACGCGAACCACTCGATGTGGGTGTAAGAGCCATTAACGCCGCACTAACTGCGGGTACTGGCCAGCGTGTTGCGATTATGGCAGGTTCTGGTGTAGGTAAATCAGTTTTGATGGGCATGATGGCCAAGCAAACAGAAGCCGACGTCAACGTGATTGCGCTCATAGGCGAGCGTGGTCGTGAAGTGCGTGAATTTATTGAAAATGAATTGGGTCCTGAGGGTATGAAAAAAACTGTGGTTGTATGCGTAACCAGCGACCAAAGCCCATTGCTTAGAATGCGCGGAGCTTTCGTAGCCACGGCCATAGCCGAACATTTTGCACATTCTGGTAAAAAAGTTTTATTAGTTATGGATTCAGTAACACGCTTTGCAATGGCTATGCGTGAAATTGGTCTGAGTATTGGTGAGCCGCCGAGCACTAAAGGTTATACTCCTTCGGTATTTTCTACTTTACCAAAATTATTAGAGCGCGCCGGAAACTTTGAAAATTCGGGTTCTATCACAGGATTTTATACAACTCTCGTAGAGAGTGATGACATGAATGATCCTATCGGAGACGCCGTTCGTTCTATAGTAGACGGACATATTGTGCTGACACGTGCGATGGCGCAAAAAGGACATTTTCCTGCTATTGATATTTTACAGAGCTCAAGCCGTGTTATGAAAGCGGTAACAGGTTCTGAGCAACAGCGTATGGCGCAAAAACTAAGAGAAATACTAGCAACTTACGCCGATGCAGAAGATTTAATTAATGTGGGCGCTTACAAAGCAGGAGCCAATCCTAAAATTGATAAAGCAATAAAACTCATAGAGCCAATCAATGATTTTTTAAAACAAAAGACTGAAGACCACTCGAATATGAACCAGTGTTTAAGAATGTTATCGCAAATACTTGCAGGCGCTTAATAAAGTAACGGGTTATAAATGAAAAAATTCAAGTTCGGTTTAGACAAAGTAAAAACTCAGCGCCAAATCGTAGCCGATTTAGCGCAGCGTGAATTTGTCGAGGCGCAAGCCGCTCTGGATGTGGAAATCAGCAAACTCAATGAAATGATAGCCGTAAAAGACCGCTCCTTGGCAGATCGCGCGACTATGATTCAAACCAGCTCTGATTGGGTTAATCAGGTCGATCAAATAAATAAATTTCTTATTGGCCAAGACTTACGAATTAAAAAACAAAACTTACGTCTACAAGAATGCGAAAATTTAGTCGAGGCTAGGCGCGAAATTTTGCGACAAAGCGTTTCTGAGGTTAAGATATTAGAGAGGCTAGAACAAAAGCAAAAACAGGCTTATATGGCTGAAGTTGCAAAAGTTGAACAAGCCGAGATGGATGAGATTGCAGTACTCAGATTTTCAAGGAATGAAAGTCTAATTAAAGGAAGTCATGAAGACGGGATATGATCAGCATTTCAAAAAAGTAAAGCAGACACATAAAGGTTCTACCTTTAATGTGAAAACTCCGAAGCATTCCTCTCCAAAAAAGATGAAGAGTTCATTTCCGTTAATGCCGCTATTCAGTTTTTTACTTGTAGCAGGATCAGGTCTTTTATTTTTAGATAATTTTGACTCAATTGAGTCTTATTTTAAGAAAATAGAAATTTCAGTAGGAACAGCGCAAGCTGAAGAACCTAAAACTGGAATGACTCCTGCAACTGTTTCTCCAGTTTTGCCAGCAGACGGGCAAAGCTTACCAGTTGAAGCCAAAAAAGTTGATGATGCCGATTATTTATTTAAATTAGCAGAACGCAAAAAGCAACTCGATGTTCGCGAAGAAGAACTCAATAAATTAGCGGCGCAAATTGAAAAACAAAAAGTAGAAGTTTCAGAAAAATTAGCCAAGCTTGAGGAAACACGTTCAAAGATTTCTTCAGCTCTTGAAGAAAAAATTAAGGTAGACGACGTTAAAGTCGAAACTTTAGTACAAATGTATTCAAATATGAAGCCAGTGCAAGCAGCTAAAGTATTTGAAACTTTAGATGAAGATTTAGTAATTGAGATTTTAGGCCGCATGAAAAAGAAAAGTGCAGCTGATATTTTAAATTTAATAAAGCCTGAAAAGGCACAAATATTTGCAGAGCGCTATACTGGCTATAGAACTCCAGCGAGTAAGTAAGATTAAAAACATCACCAAGGAGGGAAATGTTTGAAAAAATGATAGGTGTCAGCCCCCCACATAAGGGAGAGGTTCATGACTCGAAACTTGCGGAAAGCAAGGAACTTCGAGGCGGTTCGAAGAGCGAATACAAAAAGGATTTTGAAAAAGCTCTTCAGAAAAAAGAAGCCAACCGAAAAGAAGACGAGCCAAGAACTGAAGCTAAAGGGAAAAAGGCGCAAGCCGAAAAAAATAAGTCACTTGGGGGAACCAAAAAGAGAGTGACAGAAAATGACGAAAAGATAGTTTCAAACGTTATGGCCTCGCAAGAGAGTAAAGTTGAAACTCCAGATCTAAAGAAAAAAGAGCTGGCAGAGATCGAAATCGACATACCCGAAAAAGCAAAAGTAACGGAATCGACTGAACAACAGACGATGGCAGCATTAGCAGGTTTAATGCCGGCGCAGCCAATAGCAGCGCCATTAGCAACACCTATTGTTGAGACGGCAAAAGCTGCAGCTCCACAAGTAATGCCGTCTGCTTTAAGTCCGTCTATGAATTTTCAGGAAGAAGTTCAACCTTCGCAAACAGTAGCCGTTTCGCCAGAAGCCGCGCTGAGTGCCGAGGTTAATTTTATGTCGGATCCAAAAACCGAAGGCAATAAAGAGATATTGGCAAAAATTGCGGCTTTTGAGGGAGATAAAAAACCATCAAACGCAAAACCAAATTCTTTTGAGCAATCGGTATTGAGCCGTTTACAAAATGAACAACCAGTAACTGCTATTTCATTAGCCGGCCAAGGTTTGTCAGATCAGGCTCAGCAAGGATTTGAACAGAAAGATCCGGATCAATTAAAAGAACTTAAAAGCGACCTTCTAAACGTTAACCACTTACATCAGTCAGCCGGACAATCGCATAGCGAATTCAAGGCTCATATTGCAGGTGTTAACACTCAAGATACTTCACTCGGTAAGCTTGAAGATAACCGCGAAGCCAACATCAACGATATTATGAGCCAAGCTCAATACTTGGTTAAAAAAGGTGGCGGTGAGGTTACGGTTAAGATGAGCCCTGAAGGCATGGGAGAAGTGCAGTTAAAAGTCATGTTACTAGACGGAAAACTAAATATTGAAATGCAGACGCAGGATAAAAATGTAAAAAAACTTATTGAAGAGAGTTTATCTGACCTAAAGTCGGGTCTAGCTGCTCACCGTTTAAGTTTAGAACATGTTAAAGTAGATACTGTGAATGCAACAAATGCTGACAACAATATGCAGTTTCAGTCAAACTTGAATCATGGTGGTTCAGAGGGTCGCGCGCAAGAGCGCTGGAATGATTTTCAACAGAATAATCAATCTAGTAATAAATCTGCGTTTAGCGATGTACTAGGTGCTCCAAAAGTTTCGACAAAAGAATCTAATCGCGAAGCTCCTATGGCTTCTGCAACTAGAACTTACGGCGGAACTAAAGGCGCAACTATAAACAGAGTAGCTTAGCCAAGATTTAAGTTTTTTAACAAGGAGATAAAATGTCGACAATGGGATTAAAAGCAGGAACTAAAACGTGGTCTGATAAACCACAAGTTGCAGAAAAAAGTGCAACTGAAGTTCAGCAATTGACGGCAGAGCAAAAACAAAAAATTGGTTCCGAGGATTTAACTGCGGTTTTAAATAAAGCTTCAGATAAAAACTGGGTTGATGATAGTAAGCGTGTAAAAGGTAATGGTAGTTCGGCAATGGATAAAGATGCTTTTTTTAAACTGATGCTTGCACAGTTAAAAAATCAAGATCCGATGAATCCATTAAAGAATCATGAAATGGCTGCACAGCTTGCACAGTTCTCTACGCTTGAGCAAATGACAAATATGAACACAACTTTAACTAAAATGGAAGGTCAGGGAGCAAAGCCACAAGATTTTCAGGCTTTAAACTTGATCGGAAAAACAGTTGCAGGAGATTCATCACGCGTTGTTCGCACACAGTTTGATAAAGAACACGATTTTAATTTTAATCTGCCACAAAGCGCCACAGAGGCCAATGTTAAGCTGATGACATCAAAGGGTGACTTAGTACGCGAATACAAATTATCGAACCTACAAGCGGGTAATAACAAAGTTTCGTGGAACGGAAAAAACGAAGGCGGAGTCAGTCAGTCAGCTGGAGAATATATTTTTCAAGTCGAAGCCAAAAATGCTCTCGGACAAAAAATTCCGGTGAAGACAGAGTTCCAAGGAGTTATTTCTGGAATGAGTTTTTCAGCTGAAGGCCCAGTCTTGCAAGTCGGAAGTCAGACTATAAAGATGCGTGACGTTCGTCAGATTACAGACTCAAGTGCTAAGCAGAACGACCAGAATATAAAAAACTCTACTAGCCTTGACTTGAAAAACACTGATGAGGCAGCGCAAAATAATATTAAGCAAGAGGATACTTCATCACGTGCTCCAGTGTTTCAACAGGGAGATGTGATGTCCGGAGTAGCAATGTCCAGAGATTTAATGGATAAGCTGCAGAAGGAGATCAAGTAATGGATAAGATGAAAATGTCTAACCCCGCTTTACAAAACGGGCTAGATAGAATCTCGAATCTGATTCCGACGAAACCGACGGAGATTAAAAAACCCGAAGGTACAGACGGAACTTCCTTTAAGGAAGCTCTAGGCGAGGCACTGAAGACAAATGAAGTAGCAGCCCCGAAGTTGGCCGTTACGAAAACAGATGTTCCTCAACTAAAGTTTTCGAATCATGCGATCGAACGTATGCAGTCACGCGGAATAACTTATACACCGCAGGATCTGGATAGGTTAGGCGAAGCGGTAAAGAAGGCCGCAGCTAAAGGTTCGAAGGATACATTAGTTTTAATGGATCATTCGGCACTGATCGTAAGCGTGAAGAACAACACAGTTGTAACTGTGATGGACAAGAATGCATTAAAAGAAAATGTGTTCACGAACATCGACAGCACAATCGTGATGTAAGTTTTTTTAGTTTTAAAAAGAATTAGGGCTGGTCCTCGTAGAGGGGGCCCTTCATAACGAAACTAGTCAACGACAGACTGGTTTCATAAAACAAGATAAGCCGGGTGACGGCTTATCACATGACATGGAGGTCATTATGGGTATTTTATCATCAATGTGGACAGGTGTATCTGGTTTACAAGCACAAGGCGAAGGCTTAAGTGTAGTAGCAGACAATATCGCAAACTCAAACACGACAGGTTTTAAAGCATCACGCGCCGAATTTCAAGACATCATGTCTCGAAATTTAAAAGGTATCGATGGTGGTAACCAATTAGGTCGCGGTGTAAGAGTAGGTGCGATTAATCCTGTACTTATACAAGGTAATATCGATCACACAGAGCGCGGAACAGACTTAGCGATTAACGGTGACGGATACTTACAAGTAAAAGGCTCAGAAGGTGTTAGCTATACTCGTGATGGTTCTCTAAAATTTGATAAAGCAGGTTTCTTAGTAACAAATAACGGACAAAGAGTACAAGGTTACCAAGCTGACGAAAAAGGTAAAATTGAAACACGTATTGGCGATGTAAAATTTCCGAAAGCATTAGTGAATGCTTCTGCAACTAAAGCTATTAATTTAGAGTTAAATTTAGATTCTCGTGCAGTTGCTGATGCAAAAGTATTTGATGCAAACAATCCTTATAAAACATCAGATTTTGCAACTGCTACTGAAATTTATGATTCTCAAGGTAACAAACACGTAATGAATCTTTTCTTCAACAAAGGTATCGATCGTACATGGACTTACCGTGGTATGGTTGATGGTAAAGAAGTTGAAGCCCCAGCTAATGAAGATGGAACATTCCCAGAGTTGGCACAAGTTACAGAAGGTAAAGTTGCATTTACCGAAGATGGCAAATTATTATCTCAAGAAGTGATTTCACAAGCTTACAACTTCAAAGGCGGAGCTAAGCAAGATCAACAAATCGCACTTAGCTTTGGTGATGCAATAGCAACCGGTGGTAAGGGTGAAGGCACTAAGCAGTACGGTAAAGAATCTGATGTTATCAGATGGAATCAAGATGGTTATGCTGCAGGTACAGTAACAAACTTATCATTCAATGATGAAGGTGTTTTAACAGCTTCATACACAAATGGTCAGGTATTAGATTTAGGTCAAATTTTATTAGCTAAGTTTGAAAATCCAGAAGCCTTATTTAAACAAGGTGGAAACTTATTCAAACAATCTCGTGACTCTGGCGAACCTTCATTAGGTGCCGCAAGACAATCGGGACGTGGTTCGATCATGGCGAAGTCATTAGAGAGATCAACTGTTGATATTGCTTCTGAATTCGTAACAATGATTACCAATCAAAGAGCCTTCCAAGCCAATGCTAAAACTGTATCGACTTCTGACGAGTTACTTTCTGAAGTAATCCAAATGAAGAGATAATAGTTAATTAGTAAGTACTGATTCTCCATAGTTCTATGTCGTAAACCCTTAGGCCGTTTGGTCTAGGGGTTTTTTTGTTAAAACTTACTGAGATTTTCTTTTAGAGTAACTTTTTTCGAAAAAACCTATGACTTCTGAATCATGAAAAAGCCAAGTATTAATGATTCCCCAGAAGTGGTCATTTGAAAGATTAAAAACGGCTTGAGGTTTAAAGAAATTTTTTAATTTATTTTGATTTTCTGCTTTTACAACACTGTCTTCTGTCGCCACCGACATACCAATGTCTTTAGTTTTGTAAAGTTCGCCTTGATTCATGGGCTCTAATGAAAAAACTTTAGAAATAGCTGCAATATTTTCGTTATCAGATTTAAAGCCAAAACGTTTTTTACGTTCGGCTTTAAGATTTACCATGGCATCTTGATTAGAGCTCACAATAACTTCAGCAATAGGGGCTCCACCTACAATAATAAATACGGAGTCGATTTTTGTTTGAGTATTGGCCGCAACACTGGCGTGCAGAGCACCAATACTGGTTCCTAGCAAACCGATAAAGGGAGTATGTATATTGTCTAAAGTAAGACTTATAGCTTTTTGTGCTCGGCTGTAAAAATGCTGATGTATGGTGAGATCTGATTTAGTTTCTTTGTCGTCGCTCCAGCCATTAACAACATAAACATCATAGTTCTGGGCACAAAACTTTTTGGCATAACTTTTATCGATAATATTAGTGCCTCCTGTTGGAGGTAAAACAATTAAACTTTTAAATGATTTAGTTTCTTTTTTGTAGGTCGTAATATTAACCTGCAGATCACCAGAATTAAATGCTGCATCTTCGGTTTTGCACGAAAACTCAGGAAGCATCAGTGTGCAGCTAGTGAAAAAAAATAAAAATCCGCACAAAGCAGCGTATTTGATACATTTCATGCTCTCTAGATGATCTTAAAATGATTTTAAATGCAATAATTTTACAATCATAAATTTTTATTGATTTAAATTATGACTTACTTTAACTTAAGCTTATCTTTTATACATAGGAGGACATTATGGGTGCGTATATATTAACTGATTGTTCTTCTGTTCTTGCGTCTTAACAGTAAGACCAATCTACAAAATCAAAAAATTTAATAAAAGGCGCTAATTTTTAAAATTAGGAGTCAAATTTGAACAATAATTCAAATTTAGTTTTTCGTATTATTTTCGAAAGTCGCGAACAATATCGCGTAATCGATGAAAACTTTAAGGTTTATTTAGCCACTATTACCGGAAATATGAGATTTACCTCTCAAGATTTGCCGGCGGTTGGCGATTGGGTGCAAGGAAGTCTACAGAGTGGTGATTGGGTGTTAATCGATGCGATTGGTGAGCGGAGTAGTGTACTCGCCAGAGCTGATTCGTCAGGTTCACGTCAGATTTTAGCAACAAATGTGGAGGTATTATTTATCGTTACATCAGCTAATCATGATTTAAATATGAATCGCTTAGACCGATACATCATTATGGCGCAATCAGGTGGAGTTAAGCCCGTTATTGTTATTAATAAAATCGAATTGAGTGAGAACCCTGAGCAATTGGTGGGTGAGGTTGCCGAGCGATTTAATGGCATTGATGTGCATGGAGTGAGTTTTTATGAGAATTGGAATCTCGAACAATTAAGCAGTTATGCAACTCATGGTCGAACCCTAGCTTTTGTGGGTTCTTCGGGAGTTGGTAAAAGCAGTTTAACCAATTATCTCATTGGCGGCGAAGCTGCGGCAGTTGGCGATGTACGCGAGAGCGATAGCCGTGGAAGGCACACCACAACTCATCGTGAATTGCATATTACCGATAGCGGAGCCGTTGTTATTGATACGCCAGGTTTAAGATCTGTGGGTTTATCTGATGATGCTGGCTTAGAAGAAGCTTTTGCAGACATTATGGTGCTAGCCGAAAAATGCAAGTTCAGCGATTGCAGGCACGAAACAGAACCCAACC
>JBEBIK010000007.1:0-16703 GCA_040080445.1 Pseudobdellovibrio sp. | reverse complement strand
TCAGGTAATTTAACATCGGTTGTAGCTGATGAAGAAGTGGTTGCAGTAGGTGCGGCAGCTTGTGGTGCTGGAGCCGCTGGTGCTTTAGGAGCTGGAGCACTAGCAGTTACGCCATCTAAAGTAATAATCACAGACTCAACTTTAATAATTTGGCCTGGTTTAAATTTTAATTCTTTTACAGTGCCAGCAACAGGAGATGGAACTTCAACAGTGGCTTTATCGGTCATGATTTCTGCTACAGTTTGATCGGCTTTAACTACGTCGCCAACTTTAACGGTCCATTTAACTAATTCACCTTCAGTAACACCTTCGCCTAATTCAGGTAATTTGATATCAGTTGCCATGTACTACACTCGTTTCTGCAGTCTTTGTTGTCGTAATTGACTGCTGCGTCTCTGTTAATTTCTTTTTCTTTTCAATAATGCCCTTCATGAAGAATTCTCCAGCGCGGTATGAGCTTCTTACTAATGGGCCTGAGGCCACATATAAGAATCCCATAGCTTCTGCAGTTTTTTGCCATTCAGCAAACTTCTCAGGGGTAATGTATTCAATAACTTTTAAATGTTTTTCAGTTGGTTGTAGATATTGACCGAAAGTCACAACATCGCAGCCAACTTGGCGTAAATCTTTTAACGTCTGTAATACTTCTTCGTCTTTTTCGCCGAGGCCTAACATGATTGAAGATTTAGTATGCACAGTAGGATCAAATTCTTTTACAGATTCTAGTACACGCATTGATTGTTTATATTTCGCACGAGGGTCGCGAACTGAAGGAGTTAGGCGCTCCACAGTTTCAATGTTGTGAGCAAATACATCGGGTTTAGATTCTGCCAAATGGCGAACAAGAGCTTCGTCGCCTCTAAAATCAGGAGTTAAAATTTCGACGATTAAGTTTGGATCTAATTTTTTTATTGTTTTAACAGTACGAGCAAAATGATCAGAGCCTTGATCTGGCATATCGTCGCGGTCAACTGAAGTGATCACCACATAGTGAAGTTTCATTTGCGAAATAGAGTAAGCCACTTTTTCTGGTTCAAAAGGGTCAACAGGAGGAAGACCTAATTTTGCATTACCAGTTTTAACATTACAAAAACGACAGCCGCGGGTACAAACTTCGCCCATCAACATGAAAGTTGCAGTTCCGCCACTCCAGCATTCGCCCATGTTCGGACATTTGGCTTCTTGGCAAACGGTGGCGAGCTTGAGTTCTCCGAGCATATTTTTAATACGAGCGTAGTTTTCGCCAGCAGGGGCGCGAACTTTAAGCCAATCAGGTTTAGGCTGATGTGGTTTTTTTGAAGGTTTGGCGATTTCTGACATTGCACCCTCTTTAAGCATTTAGTGTTAAATCTTAGAGTGATAGTTCTATCTCGCCCCAGAGGCGTAGGCAAGGGTAAATAGGCGAAATTTATAGAGTGATATGCAGTGTATTTCTTACTGTACAGAATATTAACGTCTATCGGGCCAAATCTAATTTTGTTAGAAGGTGGAGCTTAGATTTTAAACAGTTAAATTACAGGAGTATTTTATGAAAATCGCAATCACGGCTTTCATCACTTTAATGTCAGTTTTAGCTTTAGCTGATATCCCTCGTCCGCATGTAGAACCAGGCCAGCCTAAAACAGTTGAAGCTGAAGAGCTTAATGTACTTCTTTATGGTGCTCCAGCAAGTAAAGTAGCAGACTTAAAATCGGGTTCAAACACGATTAAAGTTGAAAGACAAAATCTTAAGCCAGGATCAACTAAGTACGTTTACACTTCTCGTAAGTGTTCTTACGGTATCGCTGGATATTTATGTTTAGAGAATAAACAAATGACGATCACTAAAACTGAGACTGTTGGTCCTGACCATTCAGTTGTGAAATATCAGGTTTCTGAAGTTCTCAGAGCTCGATAATTTATAAGTTTTAAGTTGTTAATTTTTTTAAGCGAAACAGCCCCTCTGTTTCGCTTTTTTATTTTTAAATCCGAAAAGCAATCTAGCCAACAACTCAAATCTATTATAACTAAAAACAACATAAACATTTCATTTGCAGAGTCCATTTGTAAATGGAGGATTTATGTTAAAGAAAGTAATTTTATTAGTGTCAGTTAATATTTTAGCCGCAAACGTGCAGGCATCAGAAGTAGTTAAGGGTAATTTAAATTTTTACAGCGATATGGCGCAACTTGCAAAATCTTGCGATCAAAAAAATTGTGATAAGCCCTATGAAAAAGAGCACATCGAAAAACAAAAAATAGATAAAAATTTAAAAAAAACCTTCGAAATGATCGCCTACAAACAGGCTCAAGTATGGGGAGATACTATTCTTGAAGGTGATTACGTAGCTGAAGGAAAAACCAGGCTCGATCGCGTCTATAAGCTCTATAAAAATAATGAAATCATAGCTTACCAAATTGTTTACTCTGAAAAAGCGTGGAACATCAGCGATTGTACCTATGACGGTAATGCTGCCACTCTTGTGGGTTGTGTAACAGGACGCATTGTTGAGTCTTCCTATGTGTCGCTTGATTTTAAAGAATACTTTTACGACGAAAATACCGCGGCTGTGTTTAAATAAGCAAAAATACCCTAAATTTGGGTACTTTTTAAATTTAAGACTTTCAAAATGATTAAAAATGTTATAATTTCAAGACGTGCACATAAAGACCTAAGGAAGCTACCAAGGTTTGTGGTTTATAAAGTTCAGAACTGGGTTAAACAAGTTGAAAATTTAGGACTAGAAAAAGTTAAAATTATTCCTGGATTTCATGATGAACCACTGCAAGGTAAGCGCTTAGGTCAAAGATCAATACGGCTGAATCGATCCTATCGACTCATATATTCGATAGAGAGAGATGAGATTCAAGCCTTAACCGTTCTTGAGGTAATTAATCATGAGTATTAAAAAGAGTAAAGCTATACGTGCTTTGGAAAAAATAAGTGGGTCTGTTCTCACGTTCGGCAGAATGATTGAGTCCTTAAGAAAATGTGATGAGATTTCTCAAACAGCTCTTGCTGCCAAAATGAAAATGTCAAAAGCACACTTGTGTGATATCGAAAAAGGACGAAGATATCCTAATATTGATAAGGCAATAGAATTTGCAAAAACTATGGGTTATTCCCCGGAGCATTTTGTTGCTGTATTATTAGAAGAGCAAACGAGAGCAGCAGGTTTTAAAGTTAAAATTATTCTGAAGGCAGCGTAATCATGTCGCAAAAAAATTATAAAACTCTGATGCATGAACCATTGAGACTTAGTTTAACCAAAGATATCCGTCCAGCATTGGAAGAGTTAGGCCTGAATGTGACCTATGAAGAAATTTATAATGTGTTGTCAGAGCCACCTAGTAACGCCGTAGGACACTTAGCTTTAGGATGTTTTATGTTTGCAAAAGCTCTAAAGCAATCGCCGGCAACGGTAGCGCAAGACTTAGCTAACAAACTACATAAACTTTCTGTAACTAGCTCTTGGGATGGTGTACAGCATGCGGGACCCTATTTAAATTTTACATTCAGCTCAAAAGTATTAGCAGAGCATACAGTAAAAAAAGCTCTGAATAGTGAGATGTTTAAGGCAACTTTAGTGGCGGATGCTCCTAAAGCGATGATTGAGTACTCGCAACCTAATACTCATAAAGAGTTACACGTAGGACATATGCGTAACCTTTGCTTGGGCGATGCTTTAATTAAATTAATGCGTAGAAGTTATGGTAACGAAAAAATAATCAGCTCAACATTCCCGGGCGACGTGGGAACTCACGTTGCAAAATGCCTTTGGTATATTAAAAATTACGTGGGTCTTGATGTGCTGGCTCAAAAAAGAAGCGATCCATTTCGTGGTGAGTGGCTCGGTAATATGTATTCGACTGCTAATTTAAAATTAGAAGACGAAGAAAAAACTCCTGAACTTTATGAAAAAAATAAGGCTCAGCTTACTGAAATTTTAAAACAATTAGAATCTGGAAAAGGTGAGTTTTACGATTTATGGAAAGAAACCCGTGAGTGGTCTATTGAGCTGATGAACAAAGTTTATAAATGGGCCGGTGTAGAGTTTGACCGTTGGTACTGGGAATCTGAAGTGGATGCGGATTCGGTTAGGACTATAAAAAAATATGAGTATGAAGGTAAGTTAATAAAATCTGAAGGTGCAACGGGCATGGATTTATCTTCGGATAATTTAGGCTTTTGTATGCTACTTAAAACTGACGGCACGGGTCTTTATGCAACTAAAGATATTGAATTAGCCCGTCGAAAGTTTGAAGATTTTAAAATTGAAAAATCAATTTATGTAGTGGATATGCGCCAAGCACTTCACTTTAAGCAAGTGTTTAAGGTATTAGAGCACTTAGGTTTTGATCAGGCCAAGAACTGTTATCATTTGCAATACAATTTTGTTGAACTTCCTGATGGAGCGATGAGCTCGCGCAAAGGTAATATAGTTCCGTTGATTTCTCTGGTAGACAAAATGAAATCTCATGTTAAGAGCGAATACTTAGCTCGTTATGCAAACGAATGGTCCGTTGAAGAAGTTGAACTGGTTGCAGACACTGTAGCTAAAGGCGCAATTAAATACGGAATGCTTCGTCAGGATACAAATAAAAAAATCGTATTTGATATGAACGAATGGCTAAAGCTCGACGGGGAGTCCGGACCTTTTATTCAGTATTCTTATGCGCGCATTAATTCATTACTTAAGAAATTTAAATTAGACCAGACTGATATTAAAGGTGAATTGTTGGTTCATGCTTCTGAAGTAAAACTCATGCAGCACTTAATGAACTTTAACTCGGTAGTTTTAGCATCGGCTGAAGGCTACAAGCCTGCATCTTTATGTACTTATTTGTACGACACAGCTAAAAAGTTTAATTCGTTTTACCACGATTGCCCTATTGGCAGTGCTGAAAACGAAGAGCTGCGCCAAGCGCGCTTAGCACTAGCAGCGGCTACAGGTGTTATTATTAAAAATGGACTGAGTCTGTTAGGAATTCCTGTTCCAGAGAGAATGTAATGAAATTCAAAAAAAAGTTATTAGAAGGCGTATTACTTCAACGTTATAAAAGATTTTTTGCTGATATCGAGTACAAAGGCGAAAAGTTTACGATTCACGTCCCTAATACAGGAAGCCTTAAAGGCGTTATTGAAAAAGACGCCAAACAGAAATGCTGGTTCTCGTTACATGGCGATGAAACTAAAAAACTCAAAGGTACCTTAGAGGCTGTGCAAGCCACTAACGGTACTTGGGTGGGCGTGAACACATCGAACCCGAATAAAATCGTACAAGAGGCTATTCAAGACGCAATTGAATCTAAAAAAATGTACTTTCCTCACTGGGAAGATTACGGTTTTTATAAATCCGAACATAAAATCTCTAAAGTTACACGTTTAGACGGGGTTTTCTGTAAAAAAGAAGCGGACTTAGAAAACGCAAAAGCCCAAAAGCATTTTATCGAAATTAAAAATACCACCTATGTGGAAAAAGTTGGTGGAAAACACATCGCGATGTTTCCAGATGCTGTCACAGAGCGCGGGCAGAAGCATATTCGTGAAATGATGGAGCTAATGGAGCAAGGTCACAAGGCTGAATTGATTTTTACTATTCAACGCGACGACGTAAAAGGCTTTGCAGCAGCTAAAGATATAGATCCAGAGTATGCAAAGTTATTGAAGCAAGCCCAAAAAAAAGGTCTGATCGTAAGTCCCACATTAGTGGCTATCGATCAGACCGAAGTTTATCTTACAAAGAAGATATTAGACGTTATTGAAGTATAACAGTGCCAGTTTTTTGTGTTTTAACTGTTTTTCCTGCAAACACAGAGCTAGCACTTGTTCTTCTAACAATAACACTAAAAGCGATTTGATTTCCCGCTTTCAATGAATTTTGAATAACAAGATCATAACCGATGATATCTGCCATTTTGATAGTGCCGCCAGCTGCTTTTACTTGTTCAGAAGTAAAAGTTTTTTCGTTTAAGGGTTTAGAAGCTCCACCGATTTTTAAATCGAGGAAGATTTGGTAAGTTGTGCTTACATCCGCAAAAACGTTAGCCGCATCTTCAATATTGAGAGCTGAGTTAATGCCACGATCAGCTAATGTCACTACTACGTTTTTAGAATCAGCTAAGTTGATCAGATCTGTACTTTGTACAGATCGTTTTTCGAAAGCAGCTGAAGTTTCGAAGCTGATTTCAGAACCAGCAACAATAACACCTGCACGTTTAACTGATATAGTAGCTTTGATTTTAGCTTGTGGATCGCGCACCGAAGTTAACAAAGCGCCGAATTTACCATTTGCTAAAGCTGTTACGTTAGTTTGTTCTAAAGTTGCTCCAGTTAATAAATCAGAGATAACTAAAGTGTAAGTTGTTGTAACATGAGCTGATTTAACAATATCAGTAAAGCTGACTTGGAAAGCTTGAGCTGAGTTAACCCAGTCAATTTTAAGCGCTTCAATTGAAGAAACACCTGCATTCGATAGATCAAATTTAGGAACTAAAGCTAATTCAACTCGGATAGTTGCGCCAGAAACATTTTGGCTAGCAATTCTGTAACCGTAAATTGAATTCATCACGCTTAAGTCAACTGTTGCCGAAGTAGCATCAGCAGAAATTAAGTTGATGTTTAAATGTTCGCTTTCACCAGCCAATAATTGAGCTTCTTGAGGAAAGTTAACTTCAACTTGGAATTGCAACTGTCTATCAAACACTTCGCGTGTTTTAGTTTCACAACATCTTTGTTCGTCACGATATTTAGTTACTGTGCGTGTGCGAGTTTCAGTTCTAGTTTTAGTAACAGTTCGTGTACGAGTTTCCGTTCTGTATCTTGTAACAGTTCGTGTACGAGTTTCTTGACGGTAGCGAGTTTCAGTTCTGTATTTAGTTACTTCGCGTTGGTAAGGAACTTGTTCGTAACGGCAATCACGGTCTGTATACGGAACATTATGACAAACTTGTTGAGTGTCACAACGTTGTTGAGGAGCGCCGTCTTCACATACTTGACGAGTTTTGCAAATACGCTGTCCGTGAACATTCGTTCCACATTCTTCAACCATGCGGCATTGTTGTCCGCCAGAGCCTGGAACTATATAGCATCTTTGTTCGTTTCGGCATTCTTGACGGTAGCGAGTTACGTCTGTGCAACGATACTCTTGTTTATAGTCTGTGATATATTCTGTGTATGGAATTTCGACTGTGTAGGCTACGTTTTCAGTGTAAGTTTCAGTGGCTTGATAAGGAACTTCTATATTGTAAGTCTCATCAACTTGGTACGGAACTTCTACAGTATAAGTTTCTGTAGTTTCGTAAGGAACCTGTACTGTATATGGAGCTTGGTAAGTTTCTGTTTTAAAAAGATTTTTTGACAAGCTTCCAATTAATAAATTAGCCGAAGTGGCTACTCTTTTTATTTGCGCAACCTTCTGTTCAGCGGGTGCGGATTGCGCCATTGATTGCTGAGTAAGTAAGCATGTGGTTAGTAAAATCGCTTTTGTTAGCGACGAAAATCGTATCATTTTGTCCCCCTTGTTTTAGACAAGGGAGACTTAAGCAATGATAGTGCCTAAGCGAAAACCAAAAAAAAGAGCCACTATAACTCTAGTGACTCTTCCTTAATTGCATATTTTGCTTAATTAAAAAGCTAATTACTTTAGTGCGCTTAAGTGTTGATCGATGATTACTTTGAAATCAGCAAACGGGTAGGCGCCACGTAATGAAACACCATTTATGATGAAACCTGGAGTACCGCTCATATTGAACTTCTTTGCTTCTTCCATATCAGCTGCAATTCTCTTTGCGATTAATTCACTATTTAAATCAGCTGCTAGTTTTTTCATGTCAGCGCCAACTTTTTTAGCGCCCTCAGCAAAAAGTTTTTCGCCTTTATCTTTCATCTGAGCTTGATTCTCAAATAAGAAGTTATGAAATTTTTCAGCTTTTTCATGGCTTTGCATACCGATAGCTTCAAAGTATTTTGCTGCAGGCATTGCAAGTGGATGGAAATCTAAAGGCAAATGTTTGAAAACGATTCTTACTTTGCCAGAAAATTCTTTTTCAACTTGTTTTACTGTTTGGTAACCGCGAGAGCAGTATGGGCATTGAAAGTCAGAGTATTCAAAAATAGTGATTGGAGCATCTTTTTTACCGAATATTACGCGATCATCTTGTAACTCAGGTTTTAAAGGATTTTTAAACTCTTCATCACGAGATTTTTTTTCGTCTTCTTGAGCTCTGTCGCCAGCAACGCGTTGTGCGTCTTGAGCTGCTTTATTTACCACTTCGATAAATTTTGCAGGATCTTTTTCGATAGCAACAAAAACGATTGATGGATCTTTTTCGATTGCTTCTTTAAGTTGTTTTGCAGATGGAGCGCATGACGCTAATGTCAAAGCGGCCATAACAAATGTTAAAGTTGATAATATACGTGTTGTTTTCAATGAATCCTCCGTGTTTATTTATTCATTCTTAGCGTTAACTAGTCTGTCATAAGCCTTAAAAAAACGAAAATCATTTTTTGCATGGCTGGATGTTGAAAAAAATCACCTACCGGCTTGTTACCTAACTTTAGTCTAGCTCCGCATTAGAGGCGGTGGCACTCCAGCTAAAATTCGTTATTGTGATTAAATGATGAGACAAACTATAAATTATTTTTTAAGTCTAATGTCGTTTTTGATTATATTCACTTCTTGCAGCAGTGCACCTGTGCAAACCAGCGAATCTCAATTGGTTTACACTTATTCTAAACTCAAGCTTTTAGATCTGGATCAGATGGGTGAAATTATTCAAGACAAATTAAGACGTTTTAAGAAAAGTGGTCGTGAAACCTTAATTGTTGAAGCGATCAGTATCAGTTTATCACGCCCCAATGACGACTCGGTTGCCGAAAAGTTACTCGATACAATTAGGCATACAATTGAAGCACCGGTGGTTTGGGAAAGTTCTCTGGGTAGCGTAGTACAAACAAGTATTGATCAACTGAAAAACGAAACTGTGGCTCCTGAAGATCAGGTAACTTACTTAATTATACTGGAGAATTTAGTATCAGAGTTTAAACCTCAATTTATCAAGCAATACCAAAGTCCTAAATTCGAAACGAGAACCATAGAGAAAATTGCTGGGGCTCAAATAGAAGTTTCAGAGTCGGCTACGGCGGAGAGTCGTTTAAATTTGATGCGAGAACAGTTATCTCCCTCGACTTTAGCTCAGTCTTTAATTATTGATCGCGAGCTCAAGCTCAATCCCAAAAAATAATTCAGATTTGTCTCAATCTGACTCAAGTTTTTAAAATAGATCTCCGATGAGTTAGTTAAGAAAAGCCATGAACGGCGCTTAACACAACCGGAGGTTGATATGTTTATTCAAGGAGATTTGCAGGCAGTATTCGATGCTTTATATAGTGTTGGAGCCATTGATCCTGTGCTTGGAATGGACTGGGAAAAAATTAATTCAGAAATGAATAACTCACCACAATTAGTTAATAGAGCTTGTGCATCTATTAATGCCTGTGCTGGTGATAAAAGCTTGTTAGTTGAAACATTAAAATCATTTGAACCGAAATTATTAAATTTCGTTGCCTTGGAGGTTGCTCGTGAATTCTGTGAATTTCAAGATCGTAAAGAACTTCACTAAGAACTTTACACGCGGATTTTTATTTGCGTTTTTCTTTTTCGTGCAAGTAAAAGTGCATGCAGAAGTAATAACCTCAGCAGCAGATGTTACAGCTCCTACGACTGAAACCAAAGTTATTGCGCCCACATCTGCGGTTATCGTTAAGCCAAGCGAAATGAGCGACAAACAAAAAAATCAAGAGCTTTTGACGGCGATTCGTAAAGCCGTGCAACCGGTGGAGCCCACTAAAGAAATCGTAATTTTAAATACTGAGGCTGGGTTTATACCAGAAAAAGTAAGAGTTAAAAAAGGTGAAGCGTATAAGGTTCATGTTGTAAATTTAAACATGAGAGATAAAAACGTAAGCTTTTTAATGGATTCATTTACGCAATCACACAATACTGTTTTTGGTATTAAAAAATCTTTTAATATTGAGCCGCAAGTTGAAGGAATTTATTCTTATCAATGCCCTGAGACCGGTATTCAAGGGCAGTTGATCGTGGTTAAAGATAGTCCGAAAAGAAAACTAGCTTCTGAAGAAGAAGAGTAATACGCAAGACTTGAGGATACAATGTCAGACGGTCAATCGAATTTTAAGGAAGTAATTGAACGGGCACTAGGTCCCGTTCAAGAATTTTTACAAGACCCCGGTGTATCTGAGGTGCTGATCAATGGACCCAATCAGATATTCGTAGAGCGTAAAGGTAAGCTTGAGCTTACCAATGCAACTTTTCCTGATGAAGATAATTTACAAGCCGCAATTAACAGTATTGCACAATCGGTTGGTCGTCGTATTAATAAAGATGAACCAAGACTTGATGCACGTTTACCTATTATTGAAGGATCGCCTGCCAGTGGTTCGCGTATTGCGGCTGTGCTTCCGCCCATTTCTCGTCAAGGAACTGTGATCAGTATTCGTAAATTTACAGCCAGTAAAATTACTCCAGCCGATTATATTAAGTATGGAACTATTTCTCCTGATGCTTGGATGTTTATCGATCTTTGCATGTTCTTAGGAAAAAATATTATTGTGAGTGGTGGTACGGGTTCTGGTAAAACTACACTCTTAAGCTTAATGTGTTCTAGAATTCCAAAAGGTCAGCGTCTTTTAATCATAGAAGACTCATCAGAGTTACAAGTGGATTACGAACATTGCGTAAGATTTGAAACACGCCAAGCCGACGTGATGGGTAAAGGTGAAGTTACCATTAAAGACTTATTAAAAAGTGCACTACGTTTGCGTCCAGATCGTATCATCGTGGGTGAGGTTCGTTCAAGTGAGGCATTAGAGTTGATCAATGCCATGAATACTGGTCACAAAGGCAGTATGGGAACGGTGCATGCCAATTCTCCTGAGGATGCAATCATTCGTTTAGAGGCCTTAGCGGCTGGCGGTGATGCTAAAATTAGTGAAAAAGCCTTAGTTTCGCAAGTGGCATCAGCTATTGAAATTATTGTGCAAATTTCGCGTTATTCAGATGGTTCTAGAAAAATCGGAACTATTTCTGAAATTCGTGGAATTGATGAAAAAGGTAAATATATTGTTGTGCCTATTTTTGATATTCAGAAATTAACACGTAAAGCGGATGGAACACTTGTAGGTGGTATTGAGGCCACAGGAAATATTCCATCTTTTTATCAAGAAATTTTAGATAATAAAATTAATTTTCCGACGTCTAAATTTCAAAAGGCTAAGGCCGTAGCCTAATTTATGAAATACCTAGTTAGTTTATTATTTATTTCTACTTTTGTTTGGGCCATAGAAGTAAATCAAGATGTTGAGTTAACTCGCTATGTAAATGCACGTTACTCTGCTAATTTTTCAAAAGATGAGAGAAATGTAATCTCGCAAATTGCAAAAGGTTCTAAGGGAACCGTAAGAGAAGTTCGACAATTCTCGTCTGGAAACTCAGGTTTTTTAATTGAAGTTAAAGACGGAGATTTAAAAGGCCAAAAAGTTTGGATTCACTACGATCCCAAAAATGCTTCACTGAAACTAACGGATGCGCAGCAAAGACCAACAACAGATGTGGATCAAGCTCAGCAAACAGTAGCAACTCGTTCTGTACCAGTAACTCGAGAACCTGTATCGCCCAGATCTGTGCTTGGAAGAGCAGATACGGTGGTTCAAGATTTAGCAAGACTCAATTCGGGAGCTCAAAGCGGAGCCAGTGATTGTGCCTCTTGTACTCCCGCAGCTTCGGGACAATCAGGTGGATTGCCAGTAAGTTCGCGTGCGCTTGAAACTTCTTTGACAAGTTCGAATGATGTTAATGCGCGTATTAAATGCTCGCATAAAAGTGATCAGGGTATGACTCACGCTGGATCAATCGAAGTCGAAATTAATAATAATGTAGTTACGAAACTAAATGCCAAAATTTCAGGTTGTGAAGTTAATCTGAATACATTCAAGCAAGTTTTTTTCGATAATAAAAATATTGTATTAAGACATGCGAATGGTTGCGGAGTTGTAATTAATCAGAATTTAAAAGTGCGAGGTTCGGGTAATCCGGTTCTGAATTTCGGCATGATTCCCACTCAGGATTGCGTCAATATCTGCAAAAAAGTTGAAAAAGGATACTGGCAGGTTGAGATGAATCCCCATTCACAAAATTGCTATTAATTCTAATTTGCCGCAACTAAGGGCACTTTTTCGTTTCCTATATAAAAACTAGGCCTCGGAGCGCTTATATAAAGCATCTGATCGTATCTTCGAAGCACCTATTAACTTGCTTCGTTTTGCCTGCCAGATTAAGTTATGCGGGTGCATTTTAGCTGTAAAATAACTCATGCCATTTTAACCCATTTAGAGTCGGAAAAAGTCGATCTATCGGCCTACTTTTCTGAAACGGAAATTCCGTGGGAATTATTGCGTGATTCTTCTTACTGGATGCGTGCTCCTGACATGGAAGCTTTTTTAGAGCGCTTAAGTTTAAGAAGCGAAACCATCATTAAAGCGGGTCATAAAACTCCTAAAAATCGTGTGTGGGGAGTTTTGGATAGCGTGCTACGTATGATGCCGCAGCCTCAAGAAATATTTCATCAGCCTGAAAAGTTTTTAAGTTATTTTATTTCTCCAGAACCACCAATCGAAAATCTTGAGCGTCAGCAGTCTGGATTATCTTTCGATATTCCATTACCAGCCGAACAGTATCCGCTAGTGACAACTTATTTAAAAGCAGCCTTTGAAGCTTTGCCAGCATATGTCGGGCAGACGCATGCTCTGTGCGAATGGAAAGATATTCATTTTAAAATTGAATGGGCTACGGCTCAGCAAAGTATTTTGACTGAAGAAAACTCGGAAAGAAATATTTCTCCTGCACTCATGCAAGATGTAATACGTCAATTGCAGCAAAGCAGTCGCGAATTAGAAGAAAAAAACCGCGAATTACAAAGACGTAATGAAGAGTTACTGCGCATGGCTCAGCAGAATAACGGAGAGATTCCTAATCAAGCACGTGAACTTGTGCAGCAAGACTTCTCGCAATTTGAATTTATGAAAAAGCCCGTTCATCAAGTAGCGCAAAATTTATCGCGATTACATGATTACATGGTTCGCGCACAGCAACTGGTAACGCTATTAACTGCTGGGCAAAAGCAATCGCCAGCGATTAAGCAGATTTTTCATCGCGTAGACTGGGAAATTATTAAAAACCAGTATCCACAAATAATACGTGAAAGTTTAGAAACTTTAAAAAAAATGAATAAACCCGAAAATTTGAATAACGAAAATAATAGTAGTGATATGAGCAGAGGAGATAAAAATGTCTGAAATCATTAGCGTACAAGGTCGTGAAATTCTAGATAGCCGCGGTAACCCAACAATTGAAGTAGAAGTTAAAACGGCTGCTGGCAATATGGGGCGCGCAGCAGTTCCTTCTGGTGCGAGTACTGGAGCTCATGAAGCTTATGAATTAAGAGACGGTGATAAAAATAGATATTTAGGTAAAGGCGTTTTTAAAGCGGTCGATAATGTTCGCGAAAAAATTGCTCCTGAAATTGTTGGGTTAAATGTTTACGAACAAGTTTATATCGATAAAGTTTTACGCGACATCGATGGAACAGAAAATAAATCTAACTTAGGTGCCAACTCAATTTTGGGTGTTTCATTAGCCTGCGCACAAGCCGCTGCTAAAGATGCAGGTTTACCTTTGTATCGCTATGTTGGTGGTTCGCAAGCTTGCCGTTTGCCAGTGCCGCTCATGAACGTCTTAAACGGTGGAGCTCATGCTAACAATGGTTTAGATATTCAAGAATTTATGATTGTTCCGACAGTTAACAATTCTTTTGCTGAGTCTTTGCGTGCGGGTTCTGAAATTTTTCATACTCTTAAAAAAATCTTAAATAAAAAAGGTTTATCGACAGCAGTTGGCGACGAAGGTGGATTTGCGCCGATTTTGAAGTCAAATGAAGAAGCTTTAGAGCTTTTAATGGAAGCTATTTTAGCTGCAGGCTACGAAGCAGGACAGAACGTATTTTTAGCTTTAGACGTGGCTGCTACGGAAATGTACAACGTAGGCGGAGCTTATACTTGGGAGAAAAGCAAAATCTCAGGAACTGAACTCAAAAATATCTATAAAAAATGGACTGAGAAATATCCTTTAGTGAGTATCGAAGACGGCTTTGCTGAAGATGACTGGGACTCTTGGGTCGCGGCGACTGCGGATATGGGCTCTCATGTTCAATTAGTGGGTGACGACTTGTTTGTAACGAACCCTAAGCGCTTGAGACAAGGTTTAGAAAAAAAGGCCGCAAACGCACTCTTAGTTAAAGTAAACCAAATCGGAACTCTAACTGAAACCTTTGAAGCCGTAAATTTAGCTCAAAGAAACAAAATGAAAACTATTATGTCTCACCGTAGTGGTGAAACTGAAGATGTAACGATTGCTGATTTAGCTGTGGCTTTAAACTGCCACCAGATTAAAACGGGCAGTCTTTGCCGTGGTGAAAGAACCGCTAAATACAATCAGCTTCTTAGAATTGAAGAAGACTTGGGCGGTATGGGCGTTTACTGGGATAAAGCCGGCTTCCGATAACCTAGAAAATTTACAACATATTAATATGATTAATTAATATAGGTTTTCAAGTACCTAGACTTTGGTTTATAGGTAGTGACTCAATTTGTAAAAAAATTAAAAACCAGTCAGGATTCATATTATGACAAAAAACATCATGATCGCTCTTCTTATAAGTGTCTTTGTTCATAACTTTGCTCAAGCTAATGTTATCGGAACAGAATATCAAAATTTCAACCCAGATATCTCAGGAACGGATTTTACGACGGTGCATTCGTCTGAACCAGTTAAGCAGTGTATGTGTAACCTTGGCGTGTTTTTCAACTATGCTAAAAACACTTACACTTACTCAGATACATTCTATGCAACAAACACAGATTTAAAAGGTGTGAGAGCTAACGACTACTTAATCGGCGCTGACGTTTATGCGGCTTTCGGTATTACCAACAATTGGGATATCGGTGTGGCGTTACCTTTTGTTGTAACCGCTAAAAATGATGACCCTTACGGAGTTAGTTATTTTGATAAATTTGGACTTACTGAAATTCGTCCTATGACTAAATATCGTTTCATGGGTGATGACGATGGTGGTATGGCGGTAGTTTTCTCGGGTAACTTTAATACAATTCAAGATAATCCATTTGCGGGAGTTAACCCAGGGCCAACCCTCAACCTTGAATTAGCGGCCGATACGACAACTGATAGCGGTTTAAAATTGGGTGGTAACATCGGTTTTAGAAAAAGAAATCCGGGCCCTCAAATTACTCAGCCTTCAACAGGACTTCCGGCTCCATTTATTCCGTTCAATGATGCGTTTATATTTTCAGGTGCTTTAGCTAAAAACTTTGAGAGCATCAAATCCACTGTGGTAGCCGAACTAAACGGTAGTATTTCTGGTAGAACTAATGACGACAGTGCTAAAAAATCTCAGCAAGCTCTCGAAGTGAGTATTGGTTTACGTAAAGAATGGTCAAAAAATTTAAATCTTCATGCCGGTTTAGGAACTAAATTAGCAGATTCTCAAGCTACTCCTGACATCAGAGCTTACGGCGGTATTAACTTCGCAGTGGGCCCAGTTTGCGGAACATCTCAACCAACTCCAAAAGAAGTCGTGGTTGAAATTCCAACAGCTGTAGTTAAAAATCACCCAGTAGGAACTTCGTCGCAAACCGCACTTAATATGCCAATTACCGCCCTAAACCCAGCAGACTATGCAGCTTACAAATGGAAAATTGGCTCGACTCCTCAAATGAATTGTACCGACGAAAAAGATTACAGCTCTGAAATCGCTGGAGATCTTCCTATTATAACTGACATCGGTGAAATCCCTGAAGGGGGAGTTACTCTTTGTGCTGTTGCCAAAAACTTAGGTGGCGTATGGCAACCGTTCTCTGATCCTACAATCGTAAATTGGATTAAAGGTAAAGCTCCAGTAGCAGTTGTACAAAATCATCCAGTAGGCGTTTCTGATGTGATTGATTTAAATATGCCAGTAACGGCTGAAAACCCAGCAGATTACGCAGCTTACAGATGGAAAATCGGAGCATCGCCTGAAATGAATTGTAATGATCAAGATGGTTACAGTGAAGAAATTTCAGGTGAAAGACCAATCATAACTGGCATTGGTGAAATTCCTGATGGTGGAATTACTCTTTGCGCAGTTGCAAAAAGTAATGGTGGTATCTGGCAATCATTTAAAGAACCAACAATCATAACTTGGGAAAAGAAAAAGGGTTATGAGCTGTTTAGATTAAATGCCAATGTATTGTTTGATTTCGATAAAGACGAATTACAAGAACGCTCTTATGGTGAGCTTGAAAAAATCAACAGACACTTAAATAAAAAACCTTTTGTTAAATGTATTATCGAAGGTCACACAGACTTTAAAGGCACTGAAGAGTACAACTTAGATCTTTCAGCTCGACGTGCAGTTACAGTTAAAAAGCATATGATTAAAACATATGGTTTTGATGATAATAAATTTACAACTAAAGGAATGGGCGAGGGTTTTCCGGTAGATCCAGCTTTAACAGATGAAGCACGTGAAAAGAATAGACGAGTTGAGTTTAAAATTTTCCGTAAATAATTAAAGACATAAATTCGAAA
>JBEBIK010000230.1:0-4002 GCA_040080445.1 Pseudobdellovibrio sp. | reverse complement strand
GTTGAAACCAGATCTAAACTGCAATTTGTTAAAAATGTATTATGGCTACGTAACTTTATTAGAAAACAAAATATTCAGGTTATTCATACTCATTCACGCGCCTCTGCAAAACTAGGATACTGGGCTACATTATGTTCGAATACTGCTCTCGTATCCACTGTTCATGGCATTCAACATTCTTCGTTCTCAAAAAAACTTCATAATCAATATGGTGAATTTATAATTGCCGTTTGCGAAAATATTAAAAAACATTTGGTAAAAGATTTTGCTTACGATTCTAAACGTATAAAGTGTATTGCTAACCCTATAGATACCTCGTCCTATTCATATAGAGACACTTCGCCTTCAGATAATCTAAATATTGCAATAGTAGGTAGAACAACTGGCCCCAAAGGCGAGCGTACTCGTCAAGTTATTGAAATTTTATTCTCAGATGATTTAAAATCTAAAAAATTTAATTTAACTCTAGTTGGTGGAAATTTAGCCGATTTAAATATTTCTGCTTCAATTAAATCACAAATTAATGAAGTTCACCCAAAAGCTTTGAACAGTGATATTTACTCTCAGTATAATTTAGTTATAGGTTCTGGCCGTGTTTGTATGGAGTCTTTAATTACGGGCAATAACACCATCGCTTTTGGCGAAGCTCAATATGTGGGATTAGTGACTGAGGATAACTACTCAGAGGCTCTTGAATCTAATTTTGGCGACATACACCCCGACTCAAAAGATCCAGAAATTAATAGTTCAGATTTTATCTCTGTTATTAAAAAACTTTCGCAATCTTCAGTTAATAAAAACTTATCCGAAACAGCCAAGCAGTCTTTTTCGATCTCTCATATATCTAAAAAAGTGATGAGAATTTACGAATCAGCTTTTTTCCTTAAACATTATGCTAAGTGGATTCCAACTTTAATGTACCACAAGATTCCAGATCAAGAGATTCAATCACAGCACAAAATCTATGTAACTCGCGACAATTTTGAAAAACATCTGAAGTTTTTTAAAAAACTTGGTTTCAAAACTTTGACCTTCTCAGAGCTTAAAAAATACAGCACAGGAGAATTAAGCTTTAATACTTTTCCCAAAAAGCCATTAATACTCACTTTCGATGATGGCTATGCCGACAACTTACAAAATGCTTCGCCACTTTTAAAAAAATATGGCTTCAGAGCTCAATTATTTTTGTTGGCCAACCAAAGTATAGATCAAAACAGTTGGGATGTTAGCTCAGCAGAGCCAGCTCACGAAATTGTGTCTGGAGCCGATCGACAAAAGTGGAAAAATTCGGCTTTTGAAATCGGATCTCATGGTTTCTCGCATAAAAAAATTACTGAATTTACAAATGAAGAATCTTTTAAAGAATTAGTCGATTCAAAAAAGGCTTTAGAGGTTGAATTTAATTTGCCTATTAATGTGTATGCCTTTACCTACGGAATTACAGCTGAGAGTTCGTCAGAGCTTGCTCAGGCAGCCAATTATGATTATGCCGTTAATACCGATACTGGAGGCTTGATCGCAGAAGAAGAGCCTTATGCGATCTTTAGGGTTAATATTTTTCCAGATGAGAGCTACTGGTCTTTATTTAAAAAGACCTCTTCTTGGTACCGAAAATACTACTTTCAAAAACGAAAAAAATAATTAAAAACCAAAGTATTTAAGAGTAAATACAGCCGATACAGCTAAACAATAAGCCACTAAGTTACTAAAGAATAATTGCATGAGTGCAGGCTTCCACGAACCCATCTCTCGTTTTAAAATACCAACTGTTGAAGTACACTGTAGTGCAATCATAAAGAAAATTAATATCCCCGCAACTGAGGCCACGGTAAATATTGGGCTACCATCTTCAAATTTAGCATTTTTCATAGCGCCTATCAGACCTTGCGTCTGCGCCTCTTCATCTTCGTCTGTAATATTAAACATCAAGGCCAATGCAGAAACAAAAACCTCACGGGCCGCAAAAGCCGAAATCAAACCAAAGCCTACGCGCCAATCAACGCCCATTGGTTTAAAAATGGGTTCAACAACTCGGCCGACTTGTGCTGCATAACTATCTTTAGCAATTTCAACACTTGATGGCGGCTCTTGGCCGTTAACAACTTCAGGACGCGGAAAATTCGTTGCAAACCAAAGCACAAGTGCTAGTCCAAAAATAATCGGCCCCGCTTTAACGACAAAACTTTTAGACTTACCGAGTGACTGCATCAGAATCAAACCAAAGCGTGGTTTGCGGTAAAGCGGAAGTTCCATTATTAATCGCGACTTTGTGGTGTCTTTAATAAAAATAGAAATAATATTAGCTGCAATGGCACCCACAACTATGGCTCCAAAGTACATGATAGCCATAATGAACCCTGCCATTAGTGGGTTTTCATCACCGTACAAAAAACTAATCAAGAGCGCATACACAGGTAAGCGCGCCGAGCACGTCATAAACGGAATAATACTCTGAGCAATTAATCTTTCTTTTTTAGAAGCAATATTACGAGTGGCCATGATGGCTGGGATCGAACAAGCAAAACCCGAAAGTAGCGGAACAAAAGATCTGCCACCAAGACCCACCATAAAAAGTGGCTTATCAATCAGCGCCGCCACTCGAGCCAAATAACCCGTCGATTCTAAAAGACCAATACCAAAAAATAAAATAAAGATCTGCGGAACGAAAATAACCACGCCACCAATAGCGGCAACCAAACCAGAACCGATGAACTCACCAAAAAGACCTGGAATTTGTTCTGTAGCAAATGATGCTCCACTTGAGAACACACCATCGATGATATCCATCACTGGAGCTGCAGCCCAATAAATCGAAGCAAATAATAAAGTCATACAAGAGAAAAATATAACTAAACCAAAAAACGGATGAGTCATAAACTTGTCTAAGTTATTTGTGAAATTAGCGGCTGATTTTCGATCATTTCGCTCAGGTAATACTTTTTGAGCCAAAGCTTCTGCCCACTCGATAACTTGGGTCTGCTGCTCAATGGTCCAATCAGCATGATGCTTAATTTCAATATTTTCAGCTAAGCTACTTGGCAAAAGACTTACAACTTCATCTAATCCTCTACCTAAAATGCCATCAAATAGAATAACATTAGGGCCTAGTTCCTTTTTTAACTCATCAAGCCTAATTGCAATTCCTTCTTTTTCAATCAAATCCAGCATGGTCACAACAAAAATTGTAGGATATGAGCTTTCAACAATTTGTTTTGCTATTAATAAGTGGCGGCTTAATTGTGTAATATCTAAAACAACAATAACACCATTAATTTTTTCTACTTTGTTTTCTGTAAATAACACATCGTGAGTTACTTGCTCGTCGTCTGATTGTGGATTTAAAGAATAGATCCCCGGAGTATCAACAATTCTAACCTCTGCATTACCAATTCTCTCAGCCAACTGTGGTCTTAATAAACCCATATTATACTCAACAGTAGAGCCTGGGTAATTTACGGTTTTAGATTTTGAACCAGTTAGCCAATTATAAAGTGTAGTTTTGCCAGAATTCGGCGAACCAACTAGTGCCCATGTAGACATGCAAACTCCTCTTCATTAAGTGCCAAGCGAGTAGACCCATACTGAATGATAGTTACTGAGCTAAAGGAAATTTTAGATACAATTTCGACTTCTATTCCAGGTCGTAGCCCCATATCATATAAACGTTTAATCAAATCCGTATTGGGTAATAAACTGGAGCTTTCGATTTTTTTTATAATAAATTTTTTCATTTCGATAGAGTCTATTATTTTCATTTACTCAAAATAGTCAAATTATTGAGATCTATTCTCAATTGTCTATCAGTCCATTTTCATTTGACTTTCATTTAGATAAAAAAATACAATTTAGGCTTAAAATAAGAAGCCCAGTTTGACTCCAAAAGACTGGGCTTTGTTTTCTGGCTCAGTAAATGTTGTTGTTCCCACGATTACAGATTCTGAATCTGGCATATTCCAAGTTTCATAAAAACCATACGCAACAAGTTGATCATTAATTCTGTAT
>JBEBIK010000229.1:0-4011 GCA_040080445.1 Pseudobdellovibrio sp. | reverse complement strand
ATGCTAGAGTCTTAATCTTACTAACAGCTAGTGTTGCAAAGAACCCGCCAAGCAAACTACCAAGTAACCACAACCCAGCCATACTAACCGCAAGCTCTGCACCAACGGCAGCGAATAAACCTAAAGAAATTAAACCAAGCGTGAGGTTCTGCAAAAACTCAGTACGCTTTAAGGCTTTAACTTCTTCAACAGTTAAAAAATAACCCGCTGCAAATAAACTAATACTTACAAAAGTTACTCCGCAACCAATCATACAAACACTGTGACCACCAACAGACATAAACCAATCAGCAAGTGAGTAATTTGTATTAAACGGATTCAGGCCAAACTGATGACACACCGATAGAGATAAAAAACCAGTTACCAAGTGTATAGCGAGGATTTTTAAAAACACAACCAATGCGCTAGGGTTTATAAGCGAGTGCATTTTTAACATGAGGTCACTGCTTACATCTTTAGGCACTTGGGCATTTTCTGAATTTAAAAAATCTTGATAATCATTCAGCCACTCATTGTTTTCTTTGCTCATGATTTACCTCCTTCACCAATAAGCTCTCGAAGCCGCTTAACCCCACGACTAATTATTTGTCTGGCGTTACTTGGTGATACATTTAAAGATTCTGCAATTTGCTCAAAAGTTTGATCGTTTAAATACCGCATTTCGATTGCAGCTTTTTGCTGTTCAGGTAACTGCTGTAAGTTGTCGAGAGCTTGATCAAATTGCGGCACTGTTTTTTCAAGTTCTTCAGGTATTTGTTCTAAGTCATAATTATCAGCCACCCTGATTTTATTATCTTTTCTAATCTCATCAATCATGACAGTTCGGGTTACTGTAAAAATCCAAGCAAGTAGCGGCAGGCTATCATTGTAAAGATGCTTTGATTTATGAATTTTAATAAAAACTTCTTGGTAAACCTCTGGCACTTTGTCGTTACTATTAAGACGCTTTTTAAGAAAACCATAAATTTTAGACGAATGACGACTATAAAGAACTTTAAAAGCCTCTTCGTCGCCGTTCTGATACAGCTTCATAAGCTGTTCGTCTAATAAGTTATCTTTATTTACAAGCACCTTACTCCTTAATAGGTATTACGCTGGCCGAAAGCATTTTGTGACAGCAGTTACTATTTAAATTTATTTTACTAAATCTGTCACAAAGTTTTGGTTTAAAGCGTATTAACAGGTAAAGGAAGTGCCTTATGCGTTTGATACCCTTACTATTGCTCGTATTAACTAGCCTGACTGTGTCGGCGCACCCTGTGTCTTATAAAGATGCATTGGGCATTATGTCGTATAACGACACCCAAATGAACGAAATCCTACTGACCTATTCCTTAAATTATAATTATGCTATCGGGCACACTTATATAAGAGAAAAGAACTCTGAGTTTTATATTCCTAGGGTTAATTGGCTTGCAAAACGCTGGAACAATGAGGACTCGCAGGGAAACCTTTATTTAAGTGCTGGCTCTGGCGTTGAAAAGTATAATAACACGACCTCAAATGTAAGGCTTGCCGAAGTAGTCGCCGATTGGGAAAGCCGTAAGTATTACACCTACCTTGAGCACCTATATATGCTCCGAGATAATAAAGACAATCCATTATGGCAGCAACGAGACGACAACCACACAAAACTACGACTGGGCTTTGCGCCCTTTTTAGCTGACTACAACGACCTTAACATTTGGTTAATCACACAGTGGACTCAGCACAATACTGAAAACATCGAGGCTACTCAATTCATGCGCTTTTATATGAAAAATGTCTTGTGGGAAGTTGGCGCAGACTTCGACGGCGGCTTTGCCTTTAACTTTATGATTCACATTTAATTTAACGGAGGATTTATGAAAAGAATAATTTTAATCACGTTGCTTTCAGCAGTAACAGCATTTGCTAAAAGTGCGAACTTAGATGTAAAGCCGCAACCACCAGTTGTTGAGGCTAAAAGTGAAGCAGTGCTGCCTCAAGAACTTAAAGTTGGCGTTAAGGGTATGGTTTGTGCTTTCTGCGCCCAAGGCATAGAAAAGAACTTTTTAAAGCAACCTGAGGTTTCAAAAGTTGAAGTGAGCCTTGAGAATAAATATGTAAAACTTAATTTCAAAGAAGGTAAGACTTTGGCTAAAGACAAAATAGCTTCAATCTTAAAAGAAGCTGGCTATGAAAGTGTGTTCGGTGAATAGCATGACTCGCATAAGAGATGGCTTTATAAACTATTTTACTCTTTTTGGTTCGATGAGCACTCTGGTTTGCTGCGCTTTACCAGCTCTGCTTGTTAGTCTTGGGTTAGGAGCTGTGCTTGCAGGTGTAGCCTCAAATGTGCCCGCACTTATTTGGGTATCAGAACATAAAATACAAGTGTTTGCTTTTTCGGCGGCAATGTTGTCACTTAACGGCTTTATGCTTTGGAAAAATAAAGATGCGCCTTGTCCGATAGACCCAAAACTTCGTGATGCTTGCGTAAGCGGTCGTAAGACCAGCCGTAATATCTATTTTGTCAGTTTAGGTATTTTTTTAATCGGGTTCTTTTTTGCATATGTTGCGCCAATTTTATAGGAGGTTTTAATGAATTTTTTAAACATAATCGCAACCGTGTTTTGCATAGGTGTTATTGCAAATGCCAAAGAAGCAGCGCCGACTATTATTGATTTGCAAGTGACTGAAAAAGGGTTTGAACCAAATAAAATTGATGTCGCTACGGATAAACCAGTCGAGCTAAAGATAACCAGAAAAACGGACAACACTTGCTCGACTTCAATTCAAATCCCAGCCTTAAAGTTAAAAAAAGACCTGCCGCTTAACAAAACTGTAAGTGTTTCGCTCGGCAAATTAACTAAGGGTGAAATCCGTTTTGGTTGTGGTATGAACATGATGGATAGCGGAATGATTTATGTTAAATAGTTTTAATCAATCATTTTAACTTTAGCTACTGCACTGGCAACGGAACGAACCCCGACTTTCTCGGAATCGTTTTGGTTAATTTTAAATTCACCCAACCAGATACGCTTTACCGCGATCTTCCCATTGTCATTTGGAAGCTGGTTTAAGTATTGAGCGGGTACATTAAAGTCGCCGTCATCATTTGTTGAGACTGTTAAGCGACCAGTTAGTTGCCCAGTTGCCGAATAAGTTTCAAAAATTACTTTAACCATTGAGGCCGAGGTATCTGCTTTCCACTGAAGTCTAAAATCTTTGTTTTTTTGCACAATAACTTCGTTTGAAAAATCAGGGGAAAGCAACTCTATACTATCTTTCAGCTCACCCGCATGATTAAAGCTAAAAGCCTTAAACGCTTCAGAACCTTCTACCTTTAAATTCAAAAACTTACTTTCGTCAGCCACTTGCTCAGTCGTTGTTTCTTTAAAATCACCACTGTACTGATAAACAATTTGATTCTTGTCGGTTATTTTTCTTTTGAGTTTTTGATCTAGCCACTCAACCTCAGTACCAGCATCGAAGTATGTCAAATTATCTAAAGATTTTAACTTACCATTTTGTATAGATGCTGGCGGAGGACTGTTGTGATCATGCCCGTCGTGAGCATGAGCTGACGATAAGACCCATAAAACTGATAATACAACTACGGTACGCATCCAACGACCTTATTAGCTAAAAATGCAGAACCATCTAACTTTGCATAAACTTCAATGTCCTTTGCACAATTAGGTTGTGAAAATCTAAATCTAATTAAACGAATTTTACGTGTTAAGTCTTGCTGAGTTGAAACTCCAACTAAATTGTTAAAGTCAGCCTCCACATACCCTGCCGCATTATGAGTAATGTAGTCATATGCACCCTCAATAGTTTTGTTGTAGTTAGCCAAAACTGGATGCACGCCATGGGCTACTGAGATTTGTGAAATTAACAAAACTGCTGCTGCTAAAGAAATTGATTTCATTTTTTTCTCCTTTGAAATAATTAATTATTTATAATCTCTTGTTTAGTTGGACATTCTGGAAACCCAGGTATGCCACAGGGCTCGTCTGGGTTTGTTGGTGGTGTTGGTGTGGGAAC
>JBEBIK010000006.1:0-16890 GCA_040080445.1 Pseudobdellovibrio sp. | reverse complement strand
CCTTAATACCACTTTTAATTTTGGCTTCTGTTTCGGGCGATTCCGTTAATTACTTTATAGGACGTAACTTTGGGCGTGCACTATTTCAGAAAAATCTCTTTTTTTTAAAAAAAGAATATTTGGTAACCACTGAAGAATTTTTCGAAAAACGTGGAGTCTGGGCGGTTAGTCTTTCTAGGTTTTTTCCGATTATAAGAACTATGGCCCCGTTTTTCGCGGGAATGAGTCTACTTCGCTACAGAAAGTTTTTATTGCTTTCGATTCTTGGCTCGGTTGCATGGGTGTTGACTTTCTGTTTGGCAGGATTTTTCTTCGGCCAGATCGAATTTATCAAAAATAATTTTACAATTTTCGTACTGGCAATATTCATAATTCCAGGAATTCCATTTGCATTTGGAATTTTGAAAGCTCTAAAATCAAAATATTTTACTACTCTTCAATAGCACCGTTATCGACGTCATTCGTAAGAGCTTCACCAGCAGGTAACATTGGGAGCGGATCTATAGGGCCATTAAGACGTCTAATTTCAAAGTGAAGATGTGGACCAGAAGATCTTCCTGTATTACCAAGAGCTCCGATAACTTCGCCTTGTTTTACTTTTTTGCCTTCATAAACTAAAATTTTATCAAGATGCCCATACAGAGAAGCCCAGTTACCACCGTCACGTGTGTCGGCTGTTTCGAGCATGATCATTTTTCCGTAACCTTTAAAGCCAGACCCTGTGTAAATCACAACCGCATCATGCGCGGCCATGACGGCTGAACCACGTGGTGCTGCGAGATCAATACCTTTATGAGGGCGTCTTCTTTTTTTAGTACCTCTTGGTAAAAAGCCTCTGGTCATACGGGCTTCCCAAACAGGCCAATCAAAAAGTGGCTTTAATCGAGTTTTGCCAGAGGAATTTTTTGATTTATCAGTATTTTGAGATGCATTGATTTTGATTGAGTTGTTTTGTTTATCAACCACCACTTCATCTGAAGCATAGGTGATATTGCTTGAGCCAGCTACTTCGTTATTTATAGGCGCTGAGGTCGAACAAGATTCTAGAACTAAAAGTGCAATTAGTAGATAGTAAAACTTTGGCATAACTCTGCAACTTCCGCTTTTACTTTGTGTTTAAGGTCGGAATTGTCAGTATTTTTTAATACCAGACTAATCCAGCCCGCAATTTTTTTCATTTCAGATTCTTTCATTCCACGAGTTGTAAGGGCTGGAGTGCCAATACGAATACCGCTGGTAACAAAAGGAGAACGCTTTTCATTTGGAACTGTGTTTTTATTAACAGTAATACCAGCTTCGTCTAAAGCAATTTCAGCGACTTTACCAGTGAGCTCTGAATAGTCTTTACTTTGAGACAGGTCAACAAGCATGAGGTGATTGTCAGTTCCGCCAGTTACTAATGAAAATCCTGAAGATTTTAAACTCTCAGCTAAAACTTTTGCATTTTTAAGAACCTGATCAATATAAGTTTTAAATTCAGGCTGAAGAGCTTCGCCAAATGCAACGGCCTTACCCGCTATCACATGCTCAAGAGGGCCACCTTGAATTCCAGGAAAAATTCTTGAATTCATGAGCTTAGCTTTTTCTTCTGAATTGGTTAAAATAATACCGCCACGAGGGCCACGTAAAGTTTTGTGAGTGGTTGAAGTGATGTAGTCGGCATAGGGAACAGGTGATTGATGATGCCCTGAAGCTACAAGGCCAGCAAAGTGCGCCATATCAACAAGAAGCTCAGCTCCAACCTCAGTTGCGATTTCGCGAAATTTGGCAAAATCTAAATGTCTTGAGTAAGCGCTATAACCCGCAATAATTAATTTAGGTTTTGTCTCAAGAGCTGTTTTGCGAATGCTGTCGTAATTAATTAATCCGGTTGTTTCGTCTAATTTGTAAGAGGCCGCTTTAAATAATAATCCGCTAAAATTAACAGGGCTTCCGTGAGTTAAGTGCCCGCCGTTAGATAAGTCCATTCCTAATATTGTATCGCCGGCCTTCATGGACGCTAAATATACAGCCATATTAGCTTGAGAGCCTGCATGAGGTTGAACATTGGCAAAGTCTACGTTAAATAATTTTTTGGCGCGCTCAATAGCGATAGTTTCAATACCATCAACGTAGTGACAGCCACCATAATAACGCTTACCAGGGTAACCTTCGGCGTATTTATTAGTAAGAATTGAACCCTGAGCTTCCATTACAGCTTTTGATGTATAATTCTCAGAGGCGATCATCTCTAGACCTTCGCTTTGGCGCTGAGCCTCATGTTTTATTAGATCTAAGATTTCGGGATCACTTTGAAGAGATTGATTGGTGACGTTCATATTCAACTCCCTGTAAATTAACTTAAGTTAACTTATTATGAAGTAGGGGAGCTTACTTTAGCAACTCGAGTTTGATGGCGACCTTGTGCAAAAGCCGTATTTTTAAATAAATTGATCCATCTTAATGCAGTTTCGAAGTCGCAGTATCTAGCGCCAATGCAAATTATATTTGCATTGTTATGTTCGCGAGATAATTTTACGATTTCATCATTATAAACAAGGGCGGCTCTAATATTTTTGTATTTATTGGCTCGTAAAGCCATGCCTTGCCCAGAACCACAGATTAAAATTCCTAATTCTTTTAATTCAGGTTGATTGTCTGAAGTGTTTAAATTTTTACAAACTAGATCTGCAAAATCTGGATAATCAACCGAATCTGTTGAGTGAGGTCCGAAGTCCTGAATTTCGTTTTGTAATTTCAAAGCCTCTACAAGATTTTTTTTAAGTTCTATTCCTGCGTGATCTGAAGCCAAAAGTATTTTCATTTACCCTTCAAACTTTGAGAAGATGAGGCATGAATTCGTTCCGCCAAAGCCAAAAGAATTATTCATAACATGTTTGAGTTTACCATCACGTGCTACGTTAGCTACATAGTCTAAGTCACAGCCTTCACTAGGGTTTTTTAAATTAATGGTCGGTGCTACTTTTTGATCCACTAAACTCATTACACAAAATGCTGACTCAATTGCACCAGCCGCCCCTAAAAGATGTCCAGTCATTGATTTAGTCGAGGAAACCCAAATGTTCTTGGCATGGTCTTTCATTATTTTTTTAACTGCGTTGGACTCTAAAGGATCGCCCATTGGAGTACTAGTTCCGTGAGCATTAACGTAATCAATATCTGAAGGGTTTAAGCCCGCATCATTGATTGCGGTTTGCATGGCCCAGACAAAACCAGCCCCATCAGGATCTGGTGAAGTGATATGATAAGCATCTGATGAAGCTCCATAACCAGTAATTTCGCAAAGGATGTGAGCGCCACGCGTAGTAGCGCTTTCTAAAGATTCTAAAATAAATGTAGCGCAACCTTCACCTAAAACAAAACCGTCACGGTCTTTGTCCCATGGGCGAGAGGCTTCTGTCGGTGAGTCGTTGCGAGTTGATAAAGCACGCATATTGCTGAATCCAGCAATTGCCATGGGTGAAACAGTAGATTCTGATCCACCAGCTACGGCTTGATCAACTAAGCCAAAACGAATGTAATTATAAGCCTCGCCAATAGAGTGAACTCCAGAGGCGCAAGCAGAAGTAATAGTAAAATTAGGGCCTTTAATTCCATGAAGTATAGAAACCCAACCAGGAGCTAAATTAGCAATAGCTGCAGGAATAAAGAACGGCGAAACCCGCGCGGGGCCTTTTTCTACAAGTCTTGCGTGTTGTTCTTCGATGACAGGTAAACCGCCAAGGCCAGATCCTATGAAGACGCCAGTTCTGTGCGTATTTTCTTCGGTGATTTTGAGACCAGATTGGTCAAATGCCATTTTAGTAGTGGCAATTGCATATTGAATAAAAAGATCCATTTTCTTTTGTTCTTTTTTTTCAATATAGGTGTCAGCTGAGAAATTTTTAACTTCTCCAGCAAATTTAACATCGAAATTTGTTGTATTGAATTTGGTTATATTAGCAATTCCAGACTTTGCGCTGAGTGCAGAAGCCCATGAATCTTGGAGTGTGTTCCCGATGGGAGACACAGCTCCAATACCAGTGATGACCACTCTTTTTTGACCGTTAGATCTTAAAAAAGAAGTCGCCAAGGGACTAAACTTTACCTTTAGAAGTCAGGTACGTTTGCACGTCGTTAACAGTTTTTAATTTTTCTGCGTCTTCATCTGGAATTTCAAGATCGAATTCTTCTTCCATCGCCATTACTAATTCAACGATATCAAGACTGTCAGCGCCTAAATCATCAATAAAAGAAGCTTCAGCTTTTACTTTTTCTGGGTCTACGCCAAGTTGTTCTACGATAATATCTTTTACTTTAGGGGTGATTGACATGTGAGAGTCTCCTTTTAATTTAGTTTAACTTATAAACTATTATTTAATAATTTTAAATATTTAACTTAAGTACATTCCGCCATTAACGTGCAGTGTTTGTCCAGTGATATAAGAAGCTGAATCACTTAGCAAAAACGCTACTGTTTGGGCCACTTCTGAAGCTTCACCAGCTCTACCCAGTGGAATTTTTTCGTTAAAGTTTTTTAATTGATCTTCTGTGAGAGCATCAGTCATATCACTTTTGATGTAACCCGGCGCTACACAGTTAGCTCTAATCCCTCGAGAGGCGAGCTCAAGAGCAATAGACTTAGTAAAGGATTCAACTCCGCCTTTACTTGCAGCATAATTAGATTGTCCAGCATTACCCATTGATCCAATAACTGAAGAGATGTTCACAAAACTACCTTTACGAGATTTTAACATCGCTTTGCTAAAAGCTTTTGTAACCGCAAAAACACCAGTTAAGTTAGTTTGGATAACTTGATTAAAATCTTCAGCTTTCATGCGTAACAAAAGCTGGTCTTTAGTAATTCCAGCATTATTAACAACGCCATCAATTTCAGGCCAAGTTGCGAGAAGTTTAGAAACGACTTCTTCAACGCTATCTGGATTTGAAACATCTAATTGAAAACAGAGGTGACCTGAACCCGAAAGAGACTTTAAAAGTTCTTGGGCTTTGGCTTCATTAGTTGAGTAAGTAAAAGCAACATGAGCACCTTGGTCAGCGAGCAATTTTACAATTCCTGCACCTATGCCACGGCTTCCGCCAGTTACAAAAAATTTCTTACTTTTTAGGTTCAACATAATAAGCCACAAGGGTGTACGAACTAGAGTGATAGCTCAAGTTTTTTATTCGTAAATTTCGCAATGAGTAAACTATTTGCTTAAAGTTTCAATAGCCTTGATATCTTCTAGTGTATTCGTTGAGTGAAGCTTGAAGAATTCAGCATCGATTTTCTTCAAAAGTCCCTTTAAAACAGCCCCATTGCCCACCTCAAAACAGTTCGCTATGCCTAAGGCTTTTAGAGTATGCATGCTTTGAGTCCATTTAACTGGAGCTGACACTTGGGCCACTAAGTTCTTTTTTAAGAGATTGGCGTCGGTTTCAGCCTTTGCATGCACGTTTTGAATGATTTTGATTTGAGAATTATTAAACTTAATATCACCTAAAAACTCCTGCATTTTTTCTTCTGCAGGTTTCATCATGGCGCAATGAAACGGAGCTGATACTTGGAGTGGGATTAGTTTAGCTCTGCGAGCTTCACCAGGTAATATTTCAGCTTTAAAATTAGTTTTAAGCCAATCTAGAGTTTTCATATTGCCACTAATAACAATTTGTCCTTCGCAGTTATAGTTAGCAGGACTGAGTGGAGCAAAGCCAGAGTTTTTAACAGCCCATTCGCACAAGAACTCCACCTGTTCTTCGGTTAAGCCTAGAGTGGCCGTCATACCACCTTGACCAACAGGAACAGCTGATTGCATGGCTTGACCACGAAGGCGTACAGCTTTAACTGCATTTTGAAAGCTCATCACTTGGCCGAGTACAAAGCTTGCATACTCTCCGATTGAGTGGCCGGCGGTGACTTCGCATTTAAGACCTATGTCTTTTGTAAGAACACGTGCTGTTGCGGTAGAAACAGTAAGAAGAGCGGGTTGAGTATTTTCAGTTAAAGCGAGATCTTCAACTGAACCCGTGAAACATAACTTTTTAATATCAAAATTGATTGCGTCTGAGGCTTCTTCAAAAGTGTGTTTTGCGGTTTCGAAATTATCATAAAGAAATTGGCCCATGCCGGGGGTCTGACTTCCTTGACCGGGAAACAAAAAAGCATTCATCGTGAGCACTCCAGTTTAAATTTATTAATTAGAATCTAAGAACAGCAGCACCTGAAGTTAATCCAGCGCCGAATGCAGTTAGAAGTACAAGTTGACCGCGTTGGATGCGTCCATCTCTGTAGGCCATATCAAACGCGATAGGAATTGAAGCGGCTGAAGTATTTCCAGTTTCGTGAACGCTAGATACAATTTTATCCATTGGGAAATCTAAAAGATTTGAAACGGCTTCAGTAATACGCATATTAGCTTGATGCGGAACAATCCAATCGATGTCTTGAAGTTTTGTGTTCGTTGCGTCGAGAGCTTCTTTAGAGCAAGCGGCCATGGCACGCGTGGCATTCTTAAAGATTTCTTTACCCTTCATCTGCATAAACTGAGAACCTTCATCTAAGACTTTTTGTGAAATAGGGTGGCGAGTTCCACCGCCGCTAGCCCACAATAAATCATAGAGAGAACCTTCAGCATGTGCATTAGAAGTCATAATATGGTTTTTATCAGATGCATCCGTTTGAGATATAATAAAGGCTCCTGCGCCATCTCCGAAAAGAATGCAGGTTTCGCGATCTTTATAATTTAGAATACGAGTTAAGTTTTCGGCGCCAATAACAAGAATGTTTTTGTAAACACCAGCTTTAATAAATTGATCGGCAATATGTAAACTGTAAATAAAACCTGAACAGGCTGCATTCAAGTCAAAAGACATAATGTTTTTAGCGCCTAACTTAGATTGAACTAAGCAAGCAGTTGCTGGCATTTTGTAGTCGCCAGAAAGTGTAGCAACGCAGATCATGTCGATCTGGTCTATGGTCATCTTAGCATCTTGAAGTGCATGGTTGGCAGCACGAACGCACATGTCTGAAGTGCCCTCATCGTCTGCGATGATATGGCGTCTTTCGATTCCTGTACGTTGAACGATCCAGTCGTGAGAAGTCTCTACGATCTTTTCAAGATCGTAGTTTGTTAGAACTTTCTCAGGTAAGAATGAACCGACTCCGGCTATTTTACTTCGATACATAATCAAAGAGCTTATCTAATTACTTAGATTTAGCTGCGCTGATTTGTTTACCTTTGTAATAAAGGGCTCCATCAGCAGCTTTGAACGCACGGTGAGGGCGAACTAATTCTCCAGATTTTTTATCAATTGCCATTGCTGGCGTGTCTAAACCATCGTGTGAGCGTCTCATGTCGCGGCGCGACTTCGAGGTTTTCTTCTTAGGTGTTGGCATTTTATCCTCCGGGAAAGGGTCTATTTATCCATTAAGTTAAAAATAAAATCAACGGCTTAATTAAGTTTGATACCTTTTAAAGCCTGAAATGGGTTAGGTTTCTCTTCTTCGCCCATTTTTTCGTCATAAATGAAAGCCTTGTTGTTTTCAGGTTTGCTACAATCTGCACAAAACGGGTTGAATGGAACCTGTAATGCAATAGCTTCATGCAAATATTCGCCAAGGTCAAATTGCATACTTTCGTATTCGGTCACCGCAAAAGTATTATCTTCATCTTCCATGCTCACACCAGATTTAGCGTAGTGACCCGTGCGTCCCTCTTCTTGGTGTGGAATTAAAATTTCACGCAATTTTGTATCAATATCTAAGTCAAAATCTTCGGCACAACGTGAACACTGTTCTAGCGTTTTAGTTTTAAGCGTACCAGTCAGTGTGTAGTCTTTAGGATTTAAAGGTTTGATGTCTAAATTGACATCATAGGGGTGATTTTTAATTAAATCATGCAAAACTGGGTTGAGCTCCGCGGTTTGACGAGAGAATGTATAATTACGGCCTTCTTCAGGTATTTCATTTAAGCGAATTTTCATAAGAGGCAAGTTGTATAATAAGAGGCCTTAAAAGGTCAAATATTTTACATCCAACTGTAATTAAAACTCACACTCAGGCGGGGTTTTTTGCTCTGATTGTAAGGAACTTCGTGTTTAAGCCAGCTTTCAAACAATACTAGGTCTCCACTTTTAGGCTGAATTGAAAAAAACCTTAAATTGTCTTTTTGGGCACTAGGTTTAACTAATGGAGAATTCATAAAAAAGCCTAATCTTGGGTCTTCAAATTTAATAGCGCTAGAGCGGGGAGGGATATCGGCGTAAAAAGTGCCGCTTATAACTGAATGGGGGTGAATGTGGGCTGTGTGCAATGCCCCTTCAGGCATAATATTAACCCACATAGAGTCCATTTTAAGGCTATTTTTTTTAAGGTCGTAATCAAGGGTTTTAGTGAACTTAAAAACATGCAATTTAATCTGTTTTTCGAGGTCTGAAAAAGTCGATGACATCTGTTGTAATTGGTCCCATGAACCATAGGAAGTATAGCCGTTTTTGTAGTTAATTTCAGACCATTTTTGGCCAGCCACATCGGCTTTTTCAATCTGAAATATTTCTTTTTTAATGTCTTTAAGATCGGTCTTTAAAGAGGCTTGATAGACTTGGGTTACAAAGAGTTTGTGCATGAACCTGAGTTATCGTAAATGAAGATTAATGTCACCTGCTGTTTAGAAATTGTACAGATTTCAAATTTACAAGCAATACTGTTGAATTCGAGGTGGCATTAGCCTTGCTTTAAATTGGGGAGATTAATATAAAGGAATGGTTATGAAAAAAAGCATCTTAATTTGCCTCTTGTTTTCGAGTCAGCTTGTTAGCGCTAAAGTCGCCGACTTCAATTCTATGATTCAAACTCAAGTTAATACTCAAAAAGAGATTCATAGTTCCTTAAATGAAGAGATTGAGGCGGTCGAGGTTAGTACAACTAATCAGACAGAAGTTCAGCCTGAAATCATTGTTTTAGGAGTTGGTGTTTTACCAGTAAACTCTTTCGATAAAAGCACCGTTTCTATTACGAATACGAGCACTCAGCAGGTTCTAAAACCCATCGTGATAGAAGAAAAACAGTTTGTACGATTGGGAGAAGAGTTGAGCGAAGCCCAAAAATGAAGATGATGTTTTTTTGTCTACTTTTCTTGGTTTACACGTCATCTGTTCAAGCCCAAAATAAAAAGACAGCTTTTTCACAATTGGTCTCTGGACGATTAGTCGTTTCGGGGGATTTCGTTGGCCACTATAGTTTTAACGGACCTTTAGGATCTACCATAAAAGGCAGTCCTTATGAAGGAACTCCACCCTGTGAGATCTCATCACTTTTTCGTGTTGTAAAACAGCGTGCTAAACAAGCTATTGAGGCTTGGTTAACATTAGAATGCACGTTCGAGGGGCAAAAGAGTTCGTATAAAACACATCGAATATTTATTTTCTTAGATAAAGTTGATCAAAAAATTCAACTTCCAATGCTAGCAAAAAATCTTAAAAATGTTCACGTGCAATTTCAGGAATTATCTATCAAATTAGGCAAACAATAATTCTTTGTTTCGCAAAGTGTAACAGCTAGTTTTTTCTATTAGAAATGCCACACTCACATGTCTGTCAAATACAATGAATTAAGCAAGGAGCATTAGCATGGGTCCATTTGAAATGATCGCGCAGCAGGGTGAGCATGAACAAGTTATTTTCTGTCATGATAAAAACGTTGGTTTAAGAGCTATCATTGCTATTCATAACACTTCTTTAGGTCCAGCTCTCGGTGGAACAAGAATGTGGAATTACAAAACTGAACAAGAAGCTTTAACAGATGTGCTACGACTTTCTAAAGGTATGACTTACAAAGCTGCAGCTGCGGGCCTTAACTTAGGTGGCGGCAAAGCGGTTATCATCGGTGATCCTAAAACACAAAAAACTGAAGGTTTATTTAGAGCTTTCGGACAATACGTAAATTCTCTTAACGGTAAATACATCACAGCTGAAGATGTTGGTACTGGTGTTAATGACATGGAACATGTTTTCATGGAAACACCTTGGGTAACTGGTATTCCAAAAGATTTCGGTGGTTCGGGCGATCCATCTCCTTATACAGCTCACGGTGTATTAATGGGAATTAAAGCTGCCGCTCACGAAAAATTCGGAACGGACTCTTTAAAAGGAATGCGCATAGCGGTTCAAGGTTTAGGAAATGTTGGCTCTAACTTAGTGAAGTACTTAGTTGAAGAGGGCGCTCACGTTATAGTATCTGATATTGATCAAGCGCGCGTAAAAATGCACCATGATGCATTCAAAGTTGAAATCGTTGCTCCAGACGCTATTTTGGGTGTTGATTGTGATATTCAAGCACCATGTGCAATGGGTGCGATCGTTAACGACCAAACAATTACTAAATTCAAATGTAAAGTTATTGCGGGTGGAGCTAATAATCAATTAGCAGAGCCTCGTCACGGCGATCAATTACGTGAATTAGGAATTCTTTACGCTCCAGATTACGTAGTTAATGCTGGTGGTTTGATGAATGTATTTGTTGAACTTGAAGGTTACTCGCCGGATCGCGCATTTGAAAAAACTAGAAAAGTTTATCAAAACGTTAAAAAAGTTATCGAAATTGCTAAACGTGACAATATCAGTACACATATAGCAGCCGATCGATTAGCTGAAGAGCGTATTAAAACGATAGGCCAGTTAAAACAAAAGCATCCTGGAAAATCGAGCCGTGCATTTACAACTTTAAAAGAAGTTTATAACCGTTAATTTTTAATTATTAATTTAAACAAAGGAACTAAAAATGGATTTTGCAAAACTTATCGAAAAACAATGGAAGTTAATTTTAGGTGGATTCGCGGCTATAATAGTAGTTGGCGCAGTATTGGCTTTTGTATCTTACAAAGGCACTCAAAAAGAGAAAGCAGCTCAAGAGAGCTATTTTGCAGTTGAGAAAAAGTTAATCGACCTTAAAGCTAAAAAAGCGACTCCTCCCACTAAAGACCAAAAAGCAGAAGTTGTTGATTTCGCGCCTATAAAAGCTGAACTTGAAAAAGTTATGACCGACTATCCTGGTTCTGTAGCTGCTCAAATGGCGGGTGTACACTTAGCTAATCTTCTTGTGGAAGATAAAAACTTTGATCAAGCACTAACTACTTTGCAAAAAGTTGAAAACAAAGACAAAGGCTTAGTCAACACATTGATACAACAACAAATTGGCCAACTTTTAGCAGATAAAGAAAAATGCCAAGATGCAATTGCAGTTTGGCAAAAAATTGTTGATCGCAAAGAAGCTTCGTTTATTCACAACGAAACAAAAATTCAACAAGCTCTTTGCTACACTAAATTAAACGATTTAGTTAAAGCTGAAGAAATCTTAACTAAATTAGCTAATCTTCCGCCAAGTGCTGAACTTGGAAATGTTAATGCAACCTCTAAAGAAGCTGAAAAGTATTTACGATTAATTCAATTTAAAAAAGCCAGCGGTACTTAGTTGATGAAATTAATGACCAGTTCTTCATTGGTAATATTATCTTTATTTCTTTTCAGCTCGTGTTCGATGCTAAAACGATTAATGAAGATAATAACAAAAAATTTGTAGTTAATGCTTACTGGGTTCAAGACACTCTTCGTAAAGAAAACAATGAGTTTCGAAAAATTAATCGTATGTCGCCTGTGGTGTACAAAGATTCGGTCATTGTAGGTAACGCTTATGACGGCCTTGTGTCTTATAATATCGAAACCAAAAATAAAAATTGGCGCGTAGATATTCCGTTTGGAGTCGAGGCCAGTGGCGCAACCATTAAAGATCGATTATTTATAGGTTCTAATAACGGTCAAATGTACTCGATTGATTTATCAAGTGGCGCAGTTGTTTGGGTTTTTGATACAAAGTCTGAACTTGTCTCAGAACCACTTTTAAGTGAAGGTATCCTTTACTTTATTTCGGGTAGCCAAGCACTTTACGCTCTTGATGCCAGTAGCGGTAAGCAAATTTGGATTCATAATCGTCAAGACACAGCAAATAACATGACTATAAGAGGTGGCTCTAAGCCAAGTATTTTTGGTGGTATTCTCTATGCAGGCTTTAGCGATGGGGCATTAGTTGCGCTCAATGCAAAAACAGGCACTGAACAATGGGAAATAACTTTAAACCGTAACACTAAATTTAGAGATATCGATGCCTCTCCTGTTATTGAGGGCGACTATATCTATATTAACAGCTACGACGATAAAGTATATTGCGTATCAAAAGATAAAGGTGAAATTATCTGGAATGCAAATTACGGCGGAGCAAGTACTCCAGTAATTTTAGGCGATAAAATTTTTATTGCTTCTTCAAAGGGTGAAATAGTGGCCCTGGCTAAAAAAGACGGTGCTGAAATTTGGAAGCACTCTACAAAACTCGGCGTGTTCACCGAGCCAAGTTTGCTTGATGACATTATTGTTTCGGGTGAGTCTCAAGGTAAGCTTCTATTCTTAAATGCCGCAGATGGCGTTAAGCTTGGCTCTTTTGAACCGGGTCGCGGAGTATTTTCAAAACCTAGCATCTACGGAAAAACTTTATATTTTATATCGGGCGAAGGTAATCTTTACGGACTAACTGCCAGCTATGAAAACAAATCTCGTATTTACTACTTAAAATAAAAAGAAGGATTTTGCATGTTTAAAACTCTAGGTACGGCAATAAAGCTTTTATTATTTACTTTAATTATTGCCGCCTGTTCGAGTCACCCATGTAAAGTTGAAGATAGAACTGATATCGTAATGACAGGAAATGAAAAAGTGTCGTCATCAAATAAAGATCTAACAAAAAGAGTATTCGTTTATAAACCAGATGGATCACAGCAATGTGGCATGGGCGAAAAAATGGATATAATCGAAATGAAAAAACAATTGGGTCAAATGCAAGTGTTCTCACAAGAGAGTAAACACGACGGTATGATGAGAATACAAGTTTGCGGGCAACCCACGGGCCAATGCAATGTGTACGAAATTTCTAACACAGACTTAGACCAAGCCCTAAAGTTTGGTTTTAAAAAGTGGAATCGCGATTAACTAAACTAAGTAAAACCGGACAGTCTTAAAATAACTTCTGATATAAATACGTAAACTCTAAAGCTAAAAACTCAGCTAAATCTTTCATATTTGAAGCTCTTCCATGGCCACCATCAGTGTTTTCGTTATAAAGAACTGGATGACCTAGCTCTTGCATTCTAGCCACCATTTGTCTTGCATGTGCTGGATGAACTCTATCATCTTTCGTGCTCGTTAAGAAAAACACTTCAGGGTACTTTTTATCTTTCGAAAGATTATGAAGTGGCGAATAAGACTCTAAATATTTTCGCATATTAGGCTCATCTGGGTCGCCGTATTCTTCCATCCAACTAGCGCCTGCTAACCACTGATGGTACTCGAGCATATTAGCTAAAGGAACTTCACTAATAACAGCGTTAAAGAGTTCTGGTCTTTGCGTAAGGGCTACTGAGGTGAGTAAACCACCATTAGAGCCACCTTTAATGCCTAAGTGGCGAGGTGTAGTGATTTTTCGTTTGATGAGATCTTCTGCAACAGCATAAAAATCTTCATATGCTTTATGACGATTTTGTTTTAATGCCGATTTGTGCCAAGCAGGGCCGTACTCTCCTCCGCCCCGAATATTGGCTACAACGTAAACTCCGCCTTTTTCGAGCCAAACTTTACCTGTGGCACCTAAGTAATTTTGGGTCGAGGCGATTTCAAAACCACCATAAGCATAAAGTAGGGTAGGTCGAGCTTTTTTGTTAGCCGATAAACTCATGCTTTTTGGGTAAACGATAAAAAAGGGAACTTGAGTGCCATCTTTACTTTTGACTTTAAGCTGAGAAATTTTGTAAGTGCTTGAATTAAATCTGGCGGGCGCTTGAAGAACTTTTGAGGCCTGAATTTTATTACTGTCATCAATATGGTAAATTGAGGTTGGAGTTAAAAAATCGGAATAACTTAAATAAATATGATGAGATTGCTCGTCAAAGGCTGAGATATCTGTATTACCGCTATTGGTGTCGATATTTAGGCTTTTGTTGGTCCACTTGTTATTAATTTTCTGGTATTGGTAAACCTGCTTTTTTACGTCTTTTAAAGTAGAAACCCAGACTGAATTTTTAGATGTTCCGAAACCTTCAAAAAATTCAATTTTAGTCGGAATAAAAACAGGTAAAAACTCTGGATTGTTGCTTCTTGAGGCTTCATTAAAATCGGTAGATAGCAAACTTCCGGCTGGATATTTTAGAAATTCACTGCGATTTAAAAAGAGAATATTTCCTTTAAAGAAACCTTTAAAATCTGCATCTTGCGGAATAGGTAACCTAACGCTTTTACTTTCGAAAAAGTTATATGAATAATAATCGGCAGCAAAAAATGAAACTTGATTAATAAAAATGATAGCTCTTTGGTTGTTTTGAAGCTGAGTGGTGACCCAAGTTCCCATGCTAGTTGTAGAGCCTTCGAAAATAACGGGTGCATTCTTGAGTTCAGCACCTCTTTTTAAGACTTTAACACGCGAAGGGTAGCCCGAAGTGGTGAGGGTAGAGGGGTCAGTACCATCCCCTACTAATAAAGTATCGGCATTATACCAAACAGCATCCGACTTGGATTCTGGAATATAAAAACCGTTCTCTGCAAATTTTTGAGTTTTAAGATTGAATTCACGAATAACTACGGCATCTTTTCCGCCACGCGAAAGACCAACTAAACATAATTCAAAGTCGGGGTCTAAGCAGTTGATGTTTTTGTATACCCAGTTTTCATTTTCAGTTTTAGCTAAAAGATCCACATCGATAATTGTTTTCCAGACGGGTTTTCCAGAATTAAAGGCAGCGGCCGTGCTTTTTCTTAAGATACCTTTAACATGAACGTCGTCTTGCCAGAAATTATAAATCTCATCATTGATAATAGAAAAAACTGGAAGCTTATCTTTTGCTGAGACAATTTTGAAGATGTCATCGTAAGTCGATTGGTAACGAACATCGGATTTAATCCTAGCATCCGTTGAAGCATTGTTTTTTTTAGCAAATGCGAGTGCATCTTTACCCTCGACCTCAATAAGATAGTCTAAGTTAGATATTTTAGTTTTTGCTTCGAGATTAGCTGTGTTTTTTTTTCATAGATTGGCAACCTGTAGAAGTAATTAGGGTGATTAGAGCTATCAGTAATAGGGTGTATAAATTTGAAATTTTCATGACCAATAGTATCTTTGATGAAACTCAAAATGTCATTCGTATAGCTTATGTAACATAATATAACTTATCAGATAAGTGCTCTAGATCTAATTTAAGCCCTTTTGTGTCGCTAAAAACCCTATATTAGTTTCTGCATCTCTTATGTTTTTGTAACGAGGGAAAATAATATAACCATCGATCGGACTTAAATATTCACTATTTGTATGACTATTCTGAGCCAAAACTTGGTTTTTGGCTACTTGATCCAGACTCTTTAAATCAGGCATTAATGCGTATCCATTTTGGTTTGGAATGATTTGATTAATCAGCAAATAAGAGAGTTTTTTGGTGCTTTTTTCGGGTTCAAAAACACCTTCATTTAATAGCCTCAAAAGGTAGGTTTTATATTCATTTGCTAAAACTTCGTTAAAGCCTTTTTGACCAATTTCATAAACCAGTGAATTTACCCCCATATTTTGAGTGAATTCCATAAGGGTTTTTCCTTCACGAGAAAATCCATTTAAATCAAAGCAAACTATAGGTTTATTGGGTGCTATTTGATCTGCAAACCTAATTAATTCAGGGATTTCAGGAATAACTGCAAAGCTATTTGTTGTTGGTTCTGAGGTTTGATGAAGATCTATGATTAATTTAACTTTGAGTTTACTAATTATGTCTTGAATATTTTTGGCGCGTTTATGTTCCAGAGTTTGAATTTGATCAACAAAGAATGAGCGATTTAAATCCGACTCTATATATCTTTGATTTTGATGATAAGCCTCTAAATTGTTAAGTAAAAAACCCACTCTAAAATGAAGTTTTTTGTGTAACATAATGTAATTCAATATTAAGTTAATAATCTCTAAACCAATAACTTCATCACCATGTGTAAGACCTGTTATTAATAAGTCTATCTGGTCTGAATCTTTACTTAAGATAAAACCATGTTCATCGATCTCTTGATAGAGGTCTGGATAATCGTTTTTAAAATGCTCTTGAAGATTTTTAAATTTTTCTAATTCACTTTTAATCATTTTTTAAACCTATCCGCGTACTGACATTTTTGACAAAGATCTTCTACGAGCTCTCCCCGTTCAAATCCAGTCCTGATTTTTTTAGCGCGAGGTGAATTCATAATGTCTGCGATTGAATTTTCATGCAGATTTCCGAGTTTTAAAACACTTTCTTTATCTAAACAACAAGGCACAACATCACCGTTGGCATGCACCGCCAGCTGTTTTCTAAGTCCATAACAAGTGCCTTTAGATGAACGAATCTCTTGCTTTAAGTCTGGCCATATAAATTCTGTATCAAAATGTATATAGGTTTTATGGAGAATTTTTTTAGATTTATTGTGTTTTACATCAATATTTTCGTTTAAATTCACCTTAAAATAAGGGTTTATCATATCAAAAACCTGTAAATTTTGATGTTTTTGATGATTCGTTTGCTCTAAGTTCCAGAGTCTTAAATTAATATAAAATGGAGCCTCTTGTTGATGAGCTTCTTCACAGAACTTTAAAAGTGGTTTCATATATTCGTTTAAAGTCATTTTTTCAGGATTGGCAAAATACGAATGCACCGAAAAATTAATCTGTTCTAGAGCTTTCCATTTTAATAGCTTTTCACTATGTCTTTTAAGTAGAGTTCCATTGGTTGTTAAAAAAATTTTTAAATTGAGTTCATCGCAGATATCCATAATTTCTGCAAATTTTGGGTGACCTAAAGGCTCGCCCAT
>JBEBIK010000228.1:0-4041 GCA_040080445.1 Pseudobdellovibrio sp. | reverse complement strand
CTAAAAAATAATTTAGGCTCTAGACCAGCTTGTTGATATGTTGGTAAATAGTCACATATTTACTCATTAATTTCAAATTTCTTAAAATGATACACTCTTGGCTTAAAATTAAAAAAAGCTTCTCATTCAGTTAGGTCTGTTTTTGACCGATATTTATAGTATGAAACAATGGGTAGTTAAGCTTTTACAACAATTAGATATTTCATTTGACGACAAGGGCGATAACGCTAAAACCGATACACCGCTGATTAGTGAAGATAAAGCTACGCTTATCTTTATGATCGACGTCTACAATAAACACCTGTTTGAAGTTGAAAAACATTCTGTACGAAAAGTGCGCGAAAAACTAGATACACTAGCTAAAGACTTAGTTAACCCTGATCCGAAGCATACTGAAAAAACTTTATTCGAAATACGTCAGTTTTTTTCTAGCTACCGTATAGATGAATATTCTTACGTTCAAAATACTTTCGACGACTTTAAACGCATCGTGTGGGATTTTGCCGACCAGCTCAGTGAAGACATGCAGTTTGAAAGCACCAAAGAAAAACAACTCGGTGGCTACCTAAAAGATTTAAAAGAAGCAGTTGATGCAAACTCCATTGAATCCTTACGTCAAACTTCTAGAGAATTTATTAACTCCTACGTAGAATATCAAAGTCAAAAGAATGAATTACGCAATAAGCGCATTCAAAGCACTAAGAAAAATCTAGACGTAGTTAAAAAGCAATTGCTCGAAGCTAATAATAACTTAAATACCGACCATCTTACTTCTGCGAGTAATCGTAAGAGCTTCGATGAGTATATTAAAAAAATTACTCAAATGAATAAAATCAACAAAGGCCAAGTGAGCATCATTATGCTCGATATCGACTTCTTTAAAAAGATTAACGATTCGTACGGCCATGATATAGGCGATTTTGTGCTCCAAGAATGTGTTAAAACACTAAGACAAGTATTCCATAAAGAAGACGAAATGGTGGCTCGTATAGGCGGCGAAGAATTCGTTGTGGTTTTGCCAAACCACTCTATTGAGCACGCTGTTGTCAGAGCCGAAGAAGTACAAAAGCTCTTCCGTAATGAAGCTTATATTCAAGGAAACATTGATATACGCTTTACCGTATCTATGGGTATTGCCCAGTTGTTTGAAGAAGAAAGCTCATCGGATTGGTTAAAGCGGGCCGATTTAGCTTTGTATCAAAGTAAGAACTCAGGTCGAAATAAATACACAATCGCTGGTAAGCTCCTCAAGCAACCTAAAGTCGCATAAATTCGTTTACACCCCTGCCTAAAAGTTCACACTGTCTAAGGATTTGTATACACGTTACACCTTAGACAGTTGTCATCTACACTCAAAACAGCATACAAGTTGGCCCCGCCATTGCTTTACTCCATTATACCAACTCTGAATTTACATCATTGATAGCAAACAAAAAACATTATCTGTCTTAGGGGGCAAGATGAACGCAAAATTCATTTTAGGTGGGCTATTATTTATTGCACAAAATAACTATGCAGCTATCAATAAAAATAGTGAGTTTAAATTACCAGCGCCTAATATCACCATTGCTATCATAGACACTGGTGTAGACATCAAACATAAAGATTTAAAGAAATTTATTTGGACCAATGAAGGTGAAAGCGGTCTGGATAAAAATGGGCACGATAAAGCGACCAATGGTAGAGATGATGATGGCAATGGATTTGCCGATGACGTCCATGGATGGAATTTTGTTAATAATAATAATGATGTTTCTGACGATAATGGGCACGGCACCCATATTGCGGGTATCATCAAAAAAGAATTTCAAAAACACAATACCAATAGCACGTCGCCACCTACAGCTCGTTTCATGGTTTTAAGATATTATAACGAAAAGGCCAGCAACATCGAAAACGTATTAAACACGGCGAAAGCTATTGAATACGCAAGCAAAATGCAGGCTAATATCATCAACTACTCTGGCGGTGGTGGTAGCGAGTATCCGAAAGAGTATGAGGCTATTAAAAATGCCGGTCGAAAAAACATACTCTTCGTGGCTGCAGCCGGAAATAACAACGAAAATACCGACAACTTAAAATACTATCCAGCCAACTACCCACTTAATAATATAATTTCAGTTGCAGCTACGGATAACGAAGGAGAACTCGTGTCTTTCAGTAATTACGGAAAAAACTCGATTGATATCGCAGCTCCCGGTCAATTAATTTATTCGACATTACCGAATAATACCTACGGTGTTATGAGCGGTACCTCGCAAGCAACTGCTTTTGTTACAGGTATTGCTGCGAGCCTAATGGCTAAATATGGCAAAGGTCAAAAATCTCAAGATTTGCTTCAAGATCTATTAGCTTCGAGTAAGTACAATAAGTCTTTAAAGGGTAAAACAAAGTTTCAGCTTGCTGTTCTAAATTAGAGCTAAACCCCTAGCCAGAGCGGTTTTCAACAGATTTGTGCACAATGTCTTATTTAGTATTTTTTCATCTGAAGTGTATTTTTATATTGCAACAGTCCCATTATTTAATACGCTTACATCCCATGAGGGGACTTCATATGAAACAATTCGTAAATACATTAATCGCGGTTATGGTTCTTGGATCAGCAGCTTACGCTAAAGGCTCTTTAGTTAATGCAGACTTTGCACGCCAGTTAGCAAACCCAACAACTTACAAATTTAATAAAAAGGCTCAAGAGAGCATCTGCGGAACCAATCAAATGCAACACGTTTCTGAATATGATGGCAAACGTGGCCAACCTTTCGAATTCGTAAATAAATACGAACAAGCTGTAGGCGCATTAGCTTACGGAACAATTCCTAACACGAGCAAATATTGCACAGGCACATTAATCAGCGAAGATCTGTTTTTAACAGCTGCTCACTGTATCGATTCTGGTATTTTGAATGAATTTGCAGTTTTCAATTACCAAAAAAATCGTGGCACAACTGATTTAGCGGCTCAAGAGCACTTAAAAGTTATCAAAGTAGTTGAAAAAGCCCTTAACGGATTAGACTTCGCCATTATTCAAATCGAAGGTAAGCCAGGTTTAAAATACGGCTTTACTCAAATTAATACTGCAGCAGTTGAAAATGGTAACTTATTAACTATCATTCAACATCCAAGTGGTAAGCCTAAAATGGTTGATATCGGTCATAAGCTTATCGATGAAGACGACTACATGAGATACGGCGACTTAGACACTGAACCAGGAAGCTCAGGCTCTGGTGTTATCGATGCAAATGGCTTTGTAGTTGGTGTTCACACAAATGGTGGCTGCTACAACGCTGGCGGCTCTAATGCCGGTGTATTAATGACTCAAATCGTGAAAGCATCGCCAACTATCCAAGCTTTAACAAAAGCTCCAGCACCTGCTGAACCACAACCTTAATTATTAATTTTAAATGAATATCTAAAAAAGCGGAGCCAAAAACTTCGCTTTTTTATTTTTCGATGTGTTCGCTTTCAAGAAGTTGCAAGGTCTGCTCATAAGCCAAATTAACAATTTGAGCACCCATATGCATTTTTCGTGGTCCCGACTTAGGTAAATCTTTTAAAGTTAATACGATGGTTTCGCTTTTTTGTTTTTTAATTCTGTCTGCACCATTTGTTAATAGCGGACCATGATCAAAATAATGTACGAGCAGTGGAATATTATTTTCTGTTCTTTTTTTAAGAGCCAATACATCTCGAACACCGCCATCAATATAATATTTGCTAGCGATTTTTACCGGCTGAAACAAACCGGGTAATGCACTCGAAGCCCGTATAACATCGGGTAGCGTTCCTGAGTTAAAAATGCAAGTTTTCAACGAGAAAATATCAAATGCTGACACACTCAGTGGAGTTTTTAAATCTTCAAAATTTTCAGGCAAATATTCTGTTAGTAAGCTTTTAAATTTATGACCTTTTAAAATTCCAAATCCTAAAGCTGGGTCCCAAAAGTCTTCTCTGGTAATCTTAAGAATAATTTTTTCAATTTCTGCTACAGAATTTCCATTAGCTAAAAATGCTCCTACAATTGCGCCCGCACTGGCCCCATAT
>JBEBIK010000227.1:0-4059 GCA_040080445.1 Pseudobdellovibrio sp. | reverse complement strand
GAGTAGAGATATGTCTCAAGAGTTTAGAATTGAAAAAGACACCATGGGTGATGTTAAAGTTCCGGCGCATGCGCTTTGGGGAGCTCAAACACAAAGATCGACTGAGAATTTTAAAATCGGTGGAGATAGGTTTCCACGCGAAATGATTAAAGCTTTAGGTGTATTAAAAAAATGCGCGGCTTTAACAAATGCTGGGCTAGGTCTTCTTGATGCAAAAAAAGCAGAATTTATTGTTAAAGCTGCAGATGAAGTTATCTTAGGTGGTTTAGACCAACACTTTCCTTTGGTGGTTTGGCAAACGGGCTCAGGCACGCAAACGAATATGAATGCAAACGAAGTTATCGCCAACCGTGCGATGACCATGCAAAACTTAACTTTGCCAAATAAAGAAATTCACCCGAACGATGATGTCAATAAAGGTCAAAGTTCTAATGATACATTTCCGACAGCTATGCATATTGCTGTAGCTGAACGTATTCACACACGTTTAATTCCGATGCTTGAAAAATTACAAAAAGCGCTTGAAACAAAAGCCGGGGAATTTAAACCTATCGTAAAAATTGGTCGTACTCATTTGATGGACGCAACGCCATTAACTTTGGGCCAAGAGTTTTCGGGTTATGCCACTCAATTAAAAAACTCTGTTCAACGCGTGAAAAACACTTTACCTCACTTGCATGAATTAGCCCTCGGCGGAACAGCCGTAGGCACAGGGCTTAACACGCATAAAGATTTTCCAGTTAAAGCAGCGGCAGCAATTGCAGCTGAAACTAAAATTCCATTTATAACAGCTCCCAATAAATTTGAAGCTTTGGCTTCGCATGATGCCTTAGTGGAAGTGCATGGCGCTTTAAAAACAATCGCAGTTTCTTTAATGAAAGTGGCTAATGATATTAGGTTGTTAGGCAGTGGCCCTCGTTGCGGATTCGGAGAATTAAATTTACCTGAAAACGAGCCGGGCTCTTCAATTATGCCTGGCAAAGTTAATCCAACACAAAGTGAAGCTATGACGATGGTGTGCGCGCAAGTATTGGGTAATGATGTAGCGGTTAACATTGGTGGAGCGACAGGACACTTTGAATTAAATGTATTTAAACCTGTGATCGTGTTTAATTGTTTAAATTCAATTCGTTTAATTGCAGACGCTTGCGAAAGTTTTACAGATCACTGTGTGTCTGGCATTACTGCAAATACAGCGCAAATTAAAAAACACTTAGATAATTCTTTAATGTTAGTAACAGCCTTAAATCCACATATTGGTTACGACAACGCCGCTAAAATTGCTAAGACCGCTCACAAAAACGGGACTACGCTAAAAGAAGAAGCGGTTAAGTCTGGATTATTAACAGCAGAAAAATTTGACGAAGTGGTGCGCCCCGAGACTATGATTGGTCCATTGGGTTAGATGTTGGCGTCGATTAATCCACTTCTATTGAAATCTGAATGGATGCACACGGGAGATGTTCGCCCCTATGTGTTTGTGCGTCCAGAAAATCAGATTGAACAGCCGGGTACTCGTCACAAATTAGATTGGTTTCAGTTCGATCCTATTTACAAAAACCCACTTGATGTTAAAGAGCTTCCGTTTGCTGAGGCTATTTATCAAATCGAATGGAAATCTTTTGGTAAACAAGACTTGGCAATTCCTCGCTGGGTTTTTTATGACTGTGCCGCTATGCCAGGATTTGTTGCGGGCTTTGCAGGACGTACTTCAAAACTTCCAAAAAAATTATTAGAAACTCTGGGCTGCTCTTTAGAAGAAGAGTGGTGTCCGATATCATTATTTATTATTATTCCGACTATGCACAAGGGTGAGTGGGTGGCCTACGATCTTTGTTCAGTTAATTCAATGTTAGCTAAAGAAGAGCAATTTTACGGATTAGGTTTTTTATCAAAAGCATTTGCTCTTTGGTATGCCAATGTTAATCAGTGTTCTGGCATGACTCAGTGGGGGAGCCCTTCATTAAAGCTTCACTCTCACTACGGACATCTTGAAATGATAGGTTCTTACGCGCCACTTCACACGCACGCTAAAACCATGACCTACCGCTGTGAAGTTAATACCGATTGCTGGGAAAAGTTTTTTACGCGCGAACCGGATTTAGCATTCTTAGAAAAATTTGGTCCCACAGAAAACATCATCGATCCGGCAAGTGAAGCTTCGATGATTGAGATTCAAAATAAAATTCAAAACAAAGAAGGCCCGTTTTACTTAAGTGCAGGTCAAATTGCACAAAACGGTCTTAAAGATCCATTAACCATCTACAAATTTAAACAAGGATAGTTTTATGACAATGACATTACCACCAGTTGCTAAATCTTTTTTTACATTATGCAAAAAGTGTGACGTTGATCGTTACCACAAAGTATTAACCCACACCTCTTCAACTTCAGCAAAAATTGAATGTGAAGTATGTCACAGTAAAAAAACCTACACATTACCGAAAGAAGGATCTTCAATGGCTAAAAAAGCAGCTACAGGCGTTAAAAAAACAGGCGTACGTAAAAAATCATCTCACGCTGATGAGTACAATCAATTGATGTCAAACCGTGGCTCTGAAAAAGGCTTAGGCTTTAACATCAGAACAAAATACGAGATCGATCAAAAAATTGATCACCCTAAATTTGGCCCGGGCTTTGTTAAAGGTGTGCAGATCGACCGTGTAGACGTGATGTTTGCCGACGAACTCAAAACCTTAATGCATAACAAGCAATAATTTAAATTTTAATTAATTCCATGGATTGGTATAAAGACCTAAACCCTGAACAATGTGTCTCTGTGGCTCATAATTATGGGCCATTATTAATTCTTGCAGGAGCAGGTTCAGGAAAAACTACGGTCTTAGTTTCAAGAACTGGAAGACTCATTGCTGAGAATATAGCTCCAGCCGCAGGAATGTGTGTTTTAACTTTTACTAATAAGTCGGCGCGTGAACTCAAACACCGCGTGCAATTAAAAATCGGAAGTCGTGCTAAAGGCCTCTGGGCCGGAACTTTTCACTCTTTTGGTCTTCAACTCCTACGAAAAAATTATAAGCGCATTGGCCTTTCAGCTAATTTTGGAGTGCTTGATCAGAACGATACCAGTTCTTTAATAAAAGAACTGGTAAAAGAAATTAAAGTAAACTCAAAAGATAAATTTGATGTTAATAAACTTTCTAATTTAATTAATTTAATACGTGCAGGCAAAACGGCTCCGCCCGGGATGCTTGAAGAGTATCACGAGCTCGCAGAAGTTTTAGCTCCCAAATACGAAAAAAAACTTAAATCACTTGGCGTAACAGACTTTGAAGGTTTGTTACTAGAGCCTTTAAGATTATTTAAGAGCCATCCCGAAGTACTTGAAGGTATGCAAAATCATTTTTCGCAAATTATGGTAGATGAGTTTCAAGATACTAATTTGGAGCAGATGAAGCTTGTGAATGCGCTGTCTGAAAAACATCTAAATTTAACTGTGGTTGGTGACGATGATCAGTCTATTTACGGCTGGCGCGGTGCTGAGATCAAAAATATTTTAAATTTTCCACACAACTTCGAAAAATGCGAAGTTGTAAAATTAGAGAGAAACTACCGGTCAGTATCAAGTATTTTAGATTTAGGTAACGAAGTTATTTCTAAAAATGCTAAACGCCATGGTAAAATTTTAAAATCCACTAAAACGGATGAGTTCAATGAAAAGCCCGATGTTTTTGTATTAGAAAACGAAGATGAAGAATCGGACTTTGTTGTACGTGAAATTCAAAACTATAGAGCCCAAAATTATCAATTTGCTGATATTGCTATTCTGTACAGATCAAATACTCAAGGTGGCTTTATTGAGTCAGGCTTAAGACGTGCCCAGATTCCTTACGCTATTTCAGGTGGCACTTCGATCTTTGACCGCAAAGAAGCCAAAGATTGGCTAGCCTATTTAAAGCAGGCCATCTGGCCTGACGAAGTGAGCCTTAGACGAATTATAAATACTCCTCCGCGTGGTATTGGTGAAACTACTCTTGATCGTTTAACTGAGTACGCCGAAAAAAATAATTGTGATTTTCCAGAAGCTTGTAAAAAGTGGAA
>JBEBIK010000005.1:0-17099 GCA_040080445.1 Pseudobdellovibrio sp. | reverse complement strand
ACTCAAGGCGGCAAAGGCTGTATGGCTGTAAATGAGCACCACTAAGAAGTATTTCATAAATAACCCTTACTCTTAGCTTTTGCAAAAATTTGATTCTTTAAAATAATAGCTCTTTGTAAGTTTAAGAAATTAAACCTTTTAATTTCTTCTGGGCTTAAATCATCAAAAGATTTATCTGTGTAATTGGATAATTCAGATTCGATTTGGTTGATACTTTCTGGCTGCTGGCTCTCCTTCTTAAGAGCCAATTTTTCAGAAATATTATGTTGCACTAACGCGGTTGTTTTATTTTCGATTATTGAGCTATCTTCAAAAGGCTTGCTCTCGTAAACACTAATCAAAACTACAGTCAGAACTAAAAGCACTAAAAAAATTTTCATAAGCCCTCAACACTTAATTTAATTTTATTGAGAGAAATTTTTTGCGACTTAGGGTAATTAATTATTTTGCTTCCTGCAAAATCAGACCAATTGTTATTAAGCTCTATCGAATTGTCTTTGAATAAACTTTTAAATAGTAGACCCAAGCTTGGCTTGATATCTTTATTAATCTTTGCATACTCAATGCCTAGCATGGCCGCTTTTACATAATTACTTTCTGCTGTATGTAAAACCTCAAGAGTTTTATCGGCCACTAAGCCGTAAAATTTAGCTAGCTTAAGCTGTTCTTCTAATAAAGGGGCTACTTCAACCTCTACAGTCGTTGAAAGCGCTACTTTATTTTTAAATATGTCGCAGGCTAAATCGCGCGAGTAAATTCGCATGATAAGTTCGTTATTTTTACTTAAGACTGCAATTTGAGGAATTTCTAATCCCAGAGTTCGAGACAAATAGCTTAAACCGAATTCTGAAAACGAAGCTGCTATTTTAATTTTATCGCTTAAAACCACAGACACTAGGCTCTTATCAGACTGATGACTTTCATTTTTAATTAAAAAGTCAGCTTGGTAAGCGTCTTTCATCTGACCTTTAATAGGTAGCTTACGCGCAAAATCAACATCTTCACTCGTTAAGTTTTTAGAATTTTCGTCTATAAACATTTGATAATCGCTACAGTCGTTATTAGAAAGTGGCGCTAGTTTAAGAGTTAAATTCTGAGGAACAGGCACTGACCAAAAATCGTTTTTTACATATTCGCTGGCAAAAGTTTGAAAACTCATAGTTAGTGTTAAGATAGTTATTTTAATTTTCATACAATCCTCTTATTGGTAAGTTGTGAGCATTGGTTGCATCACAATGTAAGAATGAGAGTACTTCTCAGTCATGTTAACGTTACTAATTTGAGTTAAACTTTGCTGAGTAGATGAAGCACCAAAAATGGCCTGTAAAACATCTAAAACCACCGAAGCTCCTCGACAGTAAAGGTTTGCAGGGCAGGCTTTTGAGAGTGAATTTGAAAGCACAGTCGCTCCTGTTTGTGGAACCCCCAAAGCCGCTCCCATTTTTGCGCCTGAATCATTCATAACCAAGTTACTTGCAAGCCTTGTCATCATCTGACGTCTTAAATCGCTTTCGACTTCAAGTTTTTTATCAAAACTTAATTGCATTTTATCGTCTTGAATTTTCCAATCGACGCGAAATGAGTCTCTGAATAACTCTTCTTCTTGTTGATCAGACCAACTGCTCGAGCTAAAAAATCCGCCACTCTGACCTTGAGATTTTATAATCGAATACATGCGGTACATATTGTAATTAACAGTGATGTCGTACTTCATGTTAGCTGGGTACTCATAGCCAACAGTAAGACCATAATTCATATCTTGCACAGAAGAAGGGTTTTTAATATTAAACCAATCTGGATGAAGCAGAGGACAAACTCCCAGTAAATTCAAAGTCACATTGCCACTTAAGTTTTCTGGAAAGGACTCTAGAGTTAACACCCCGTTAGCCGATATACCTCCTACATCAAAAGCCGTTACGGCCCCTTCTAGGCTTAAATTATTTTTAGAATAGGCACTCATTTTAATGTTGGCATTTTTAGTCTGAATTTTTTCAAAGCTAAAATGCGGATTGTCTTGCATTAAACGCGCAATGTTTTCGCTCCAACCACTTTTGTATTCTATTGCTACTCTTCCGCCTTCGCGCTTGGCATGAGCATCAAACATGCGATTAAAATCAACATACAAATCTTTTAAATCAGTTTGTAAGCGCTTCCAGTTGATTTGAATATCTTCTATATTTTTTTGCAAAGACTCGGTGTAAGTTTTTTTCTTTTCATATTCGTTAGCTGCCATTAAATCTGAAGACGACAATTCAAAACGACGCGTCGTCAGTTCCATTCTTAATTTTTGAGTGTCTTGAATGTCTTGGCTTAAAGCTACGCATTCATTATTACAGTTTTTACTTTTTAAGTAGAGATCGTCTAATCTTCGTTCTAACTGTAAAATTTTAAAATCCAACGCCGCTAGCTCTTGCATATTGTTGGCGATGACATACTTCGAGAGCTCTTCTTTAGCGCTGCTTAATTTTTTGTTTTGCTCTTCGAGCTGATTTTTAAAACTAATATCTTTAGTTTTCATCGAATTGAGTAAACTCAAAGTATCTAGGTTGTACTCTTGAAGATTGGCTATTTCTTTGCAAAATCCAACATTGGCCGTAACTGTATGCAAGCCTCTCACCTTTGCAAATGATGAGTTTGGTGGCAGCACATAAAACCTCTGCGCTGACTCGCTATCGGCAACGATATTTGAGTTAGTATTGTTTCGTACTCGATTAAAATTCTCTGGATAGAGAGTGGGTAAGGCCTGAAGCTTAGCCGTTATCAGTAAGCCCAAGCAGATAATTCGTTTCATATTTTCTCCTTTGTCTAAATAGACGTCTTGGATGGCTATTGCACTTAAAGGTCCAGCAATTTTAGGCTTAAAACGATTTTAATGATTTTGGGCTAGGTGTTTTCTCAAAAATAAGAATTTATTTCTTAGTTTTTGGAAATGTATTATTATTAATTTATATGAAATCTTATTTAAAATGGGGTGCGATCGCCGCAGCTCTAGTTTGTGTAGCCTTAGTTTTTCAAAACTGTAGCAAGTCAAAAAAGTCCTCAAGCACTGGTGAAGCTAGTGTTTACGGACAAGATGCGCAAAATATAATTAGTGTTATGGAAGGCGCAGGGATCGTGGATAAAGCGGCTCAAAGTAGCTTAACAGTACCTGAAACAATCAACTTGATTGCCACCAGCATGATCTGCAGTCGTGTAAATACAGGCACTGCTCGTCAGTGTGTTTTTTATTTTAAAAATTCAGACGGCGTAACTAAATCTGCTAAATCAACAACAAGCGCTGTTGATAGCATTATTCAAATGCTGGCGGCTTCTGGAATTAAATGTGCGAATAATTGTAATGACGTCGAAAGTTACACTGTCGTTTCGGTAAAATGTATTAAAAATACTAACTTTCCCGATCAATCCCAATGTTCTTTTATTAAGTAGCAATATTCTTTTATTATTTTAAAATTACTGTTATCTGGCGATCTTCGCCAAGCGTTTGACCTTGCTCCGGGTAAGTACTCTCTACTTTTCCTGAACCTATAAACTTAACTTGAATTTTTTCTTGAGCTACAACGCCAATAACTTCACGCATACTTAAGGCTTTAAGATAGGGCACTACTGCTGTTGGTTCCGCTTTAAATCCCGTGTCGTCCCCAGTAATTTTAATTACTGGGTCAATAGCCTCATCTTTTTTTATTGGAGCTACAACTGCTTTAGTTAAATTACTTTCAACCATGACTTCAGGGTTAACTCCACTTTTTCGAACAGCGTAAGAAGCAATCTTAGAAAATAATGGCGCTGCAGTAATTGATCCGTAGTAACCATTTTTCTTGGGATGATCGATACCCACAAAAATAACATACTTCGGATCGTTGGCTGGAATGAATCCACCAAAACTTCCGATGTAGCCACCCTTCATATAACCTTTACCTACAGTTTTAATTTTTTGAGCCGTACCTGTTTTACCAGCAACTGTATAGCCCGGAACTCGAGCCGAAATCCCTGTGCCTTTATCGGCGGTTACTCCCGCTAACATCAGACGCATTTTAGCGGCGGTTTCTTCTGAGATGACTCTTCTAATTTCTTTTGACTCGGTAGATTGAGTTTCTCCAGTTTCGATATCTTTTACGCTTTCTACAATATAAGGCTTACGCAAAATTCCGCCATTAGCGATGACCGCATAAGCATTAGCTAACTGCAAAGGTGTTGTCGTAATACCTTGACCAAAAGAAATGTTGGCTAATAAGTGATCGCTCCAAGGCAATTTAACTGTAATACCTTTTGCTTCTCCCGGAAGATCAACTCCACTTTTTTCGCCGAAGCCAAAAGAAAGTAAACCATTTTTTAGCTTTTCATCGCCCATCATGAGCGCCACTTTAGAAGTGCCGATGTTTGATGAGTAAGCCATAACCTCGTTTACCGTAATTGTACCTTGAGCATGATCAGCTTCGGCCTCACGAATAATTCGCTTACCAATTTTAAATTTTCCGTTTTCGCAGAAAATTTTAGTCGTTGGTTTTACCACTTTATTATCAACAGCATCGGCGATAACAAAAGTTTTTAGGGTACTACCTGGTTCGAAAGTATCAGTAACAGCACGATTACGTCTTACAAAAGACGAGGCACTTTGAGGATTGTTCGGGTCAAAAGTTGGCAGACTAGCAATAGCTCTGATAGCAGAAGTTTTTGCGTCAAGAACCACGGCCCAACCGCCATCGGCATCGTGCTCACGAATAGTTTGCATCATTTCGGATTCAACAAAATATTGTAAATCTGAGTCAATGGTTAACTTCATTTCTTTACCTTGTGGTGTTTCGGTAAATAATAAACCATCTTGTACGAGTGGACGTCCGCGGGCATCCCTGCGCATAATTACTTTTTTCTTTTCACCACGTAATTCTTTATCGTGAAATAGTTCTATGCCTTCGAGTGCTTGGCCTTCTTTTCCCATAAAACCGAGTGTCGAACCCAACAGACTGTCGTTAGGGTAAACGCGCTTCCAGTCTTCGACTAAACCTAAGCCTTTTATTTTTAAATTACGAATATCTTCGGCTTCTGAGGCACCAATTAATCTATCAATCCAAACGAATCGTTTCGTTGAGTCTTTAATTTTAACTAAAATATCTTTAGCGGGCTCAGAAATAATTTTAGAAACTTTTTCAGCAACTGCTTTTTTATCAATTAAAATTTTAGGATCAGCATAAAGAGAATAAGAAGGAGACGACATCGCAAGTTCTTTACCATTAGTATCAAACACTGTTCCGCGACGAGCCGGAAGTGTCACAACTGTTTGAAACTGACGCGCTTGTAAAGAGTTTAGTTTATCATGAGGTAAAAATTGCAAATATGCGGCTCTGAAAATTAACATTGACCATAAGAAACAGATAAAAATAAAAACAGTTATAATTTTTGCTTTCAATTGGAATTCCTGATGTTGGCTTTAGCGACTGACACTGCTGAAGATAAATGAATGATCTGTGAAGCAGTAACTCGCTTAAGCGTTAACTTTTGCGTAGCTACATTTTCTAAAAGCTGAGGACGCGTGAGCTTTGCCAGCGAAATTTCTTTTTGCTTTTGAATTTCGATAGTTTTTTTATGCTCTTTAGTGAGTTTTAAAACGACATAAGAAATCCGACGCTCTTCCATCTTTATGAAGACGAGTCCGAGTAATGTTGTGATGATAAATAATAAGCTTAAGAAAGGCTTCAGTTGTCGTATTTGGCTTGAGTTCATCCGTGACCTCTATAATTTATTTGAATCATCATGATTCAAATTTTATTTTCTGTTGAGCTCGGCACGACGTATTGCAAATTTATCAGGCTTTTCTGGTGATGCACCTTTTTGAAAAATTCTGAGTTTGGCACTGCGCGACCTTGGATTCATTTTACACTCTTCTTCAGAGGGAACAATAACTTTTTTATTAACCAAAAAACCTTGTGTAGAATCTTTGAAAATATTTTTAACAATACGATCTTCCAGTGAATGAAAAGTAATAACTGAAATACGACCTTTGTCTTGCATTTGTTCGATCAATAAAGGCAAAACACTTTCAACAACCTCTAATTCACGGTTGATCACTAGACGAAGGGCCATAAAATATTGAGTCGCTGGATGAAAACCCTTTTTTTGCCAGCCATCTACACGTTCAATCAAACCCGCTAATTGCAAAGTGCTCACAAAAGGTTTTGTAACTCGGTCGTTAATTATAGCGCGAACTACTCTGGCTGGATTTTTCACTTCACCGTAAGATTTAAAAATTTGGATTAAACCTTCGAGATCATAAGTGTTGATAATATCGGCGGCGGTTTCGCCCTTTGTTTGGTTCATACGCATGTCGAGTGGGCCATCTTTGTTAAAACTAAAGCCTCTTTCAGCCACATCTAATTGCGGAGAACTTACTCCCAGATCTAGTAAAACCATATCAAATTTTTGTTGATTCACATTCTGCTCAACAAACTCATTAAAATTTTGGTGGAAAACTTTGATAAGACCCGACCCAATTTGAGTTTTCCAATCTTGATTGGCCTGCTCAATCGCGGTCGAATCTTGATCGGTTATAAACGAAAGTTCTGGATGATAGGTATTTATGACCGCTCGAAAGTGCCCGCCACGTCCGTAAGTTCCATCAAAATACACAAGTTTGGGTTGATCTTTAAGGTCAACAAATGATTCCAAAACTTCATTTAGTAAAACCGGCTTGTGCAATTGATTCAAAACGACCTCGACTTTGGTATGATAATAATTTTCGATAATTTGTACGTCAATCTAGAATAAACTATTCTATGTAGAGGAAACATACATCATGCTTATCAACTGCCCGCGCTGTGGATTCTCACAACCTAAAGATCAATATTGCGCACAATGTGGCATTGATATGCAATCGTTTAAGCCAAAAGAAGAGCCTGCATTAACTAAGTTCTTTGGTAATACAGGCGTGCAAATTGCGTTACTTCTTATTGCTGCAGCTTTTGTAGGTCAGTACATCATACGCAGTGAAGAACCCCAAAAATGGGTGCAAAAAATCACACACTTTCAAGGCATGAGTAAGTCTGAAAAAAATAAAAACTCCAATAACAGTCAAATTTTCGAAGACGAAGCTTCAGGTGCAGCCTCAGCCGCCGAACTCTCTGAATCTTTAGCTTCTTCTAGTGCAGAACAACTTGAATCACTTAAAAATAAAGAATTTAGCTCATCACGGGCTGGCGACGCTTCCGCACTTTCTGGAGCTACGGCAGCTGGCAGCTCAGGAACATCTGGCGCTCAAGATTTAAGCTCCATGAGCTTTAAAGTCACCTACGCTGAAGTGAGCCAAGATATGCTTAGAAAGTGGATCTTAGATAGCTCCAACTTAGGCCTTTACCAAAGCCTTTCAGATTATTCGGCCGGTATACTCTACGATTTTAGAAAGCGCGGCGATAACTTTCAACAAAGTCTTAAGTCTTCAGATGTTAAATTGGCTCTAGGAAGTTCTAACTCGATTTTATCAGGCACGATGACTGAAGATGGCAGCCAAGTAATAGGTTTAGTCACATCGGTTGAATATAAATCTGGTGAAGTTGACGGAGTTTACGGAAATATTGTGGTGACTAAAAACAATGGCCAAACTAGCGAGTCTTACCCGGCCGAATTTGACCTGCCTAAAGGGGCGGTATTTTTTATAATTGGCGCCCTCAAAAGAGAAAATTTCATTAACGAAAGAACTAGACTTAATATGCCCCCTTTTCAGGTGTTTAAATCGCCTGATTTCATGACACGCAAAACAGAGTTTGTCATAATCCTTGAACCCGACTATAAATAGTTGTTTCAAGGAGTCTTTATGAACGCAAAAAATTTAGAACTTAAAACCTACATTTCTGAAGAAAAACTACAGGCTAAAGTGGCCGAAATTGGAAAAGCTTTAACTGAAAAGTTTAAAGGTAAAAAAGTAACGGCTGTTTGCGTTTTAAAAGGCTCGTTTATGTTTTATTCAGATTTAATTCGCGAAATTAACACCGACATCACGTGCGAATTTTTTGGTGTATCGAGCTATCATGGTGGCACAACATCTTCTGGCGAAGTTAAAGTAACTTTAGACTTATCAACTCCAGTTGAAGGCCAACATGTTATTTTAGTAGAAGACATCGTTGATACGGGCTTAACAATGAACTACTTAAAAAAAGCTATCGAATCACGTAACCCAGCCTCATTAACGACTGTTGCATTACTTGAAAAGCCTGAAGCTTTAAAAGTACCTTGTAAGCTGGATCACGTAGGATTTCAGATCACTAACGAATTTGTTGTTGGTTATGGACTCGATTACGATGGTTACTTCAGAAATTTACCTTACATCGCTCAAGTTCAAAACTTTCAATAAACAAAGTAGGAAGCTATAATGAAATTAATTATTATCTCTTTAATGTTAGTTAGTACTTTAGTTTTTGCACAAGCTGAGCCCGTAGATGCTGTTGCCATGCCCAACTCAGTTGAAGATAAAAATGCTGACGTAAAAGGTTCTATTGCTGAACCCACTCATGAACAAAAAAAGCATATTCATGATGCTGCAAAAAAAGTTAAAAAGAAAAAAGCTGTGAAAAAACTCAAAGCTAATAAAAAAGACAAAAAAAAGAGCGTAAAATAATTCTATAAAACAACCACCAGAGGGGTATTTGTCATGAAGCAATTTCACGATTTACTTCAACATGTTTTAGATCACGGAACAGTAAAATCGGACCGCACTGGCACCGGCACCACCAGTGTATTCGGTTATCAGTCGCGATATAATCTACAAGAGGGGTTTCCCCTTTTAACCACTAAAAAACTTCATACGCGTTCTATCTTTTATGAACTCTTATGGTTTTTGCGTGGCGAAACTAATATTCAATTTTTAAAAGATAATAAAGTTACGATCTGGGACGAGTGGGCTTCTGAAAATGGTGACTTGGGTCCTATCTACGGAAAACAATGGCGTTACTGGGAAACTTCAGACGGCAAAACTGTTGATCAAATTTCTAATGTTATCGCACAAATTAAAAGTAACCCTGATTCTCGCCGTCACTTAGTGATTGCATTTAATCCAGGTGATGTTGATAAAATGGCTTTACCTCCATGCCATGCTTTCTTTCAGTTTTACGTAGCTAACGGAAAATTATCTTGTCAGCTTTATCAACGTAGCGCCGATATCTTTTTAGGTGTTCCGTTTAATATTGCCAGCTACGCGCTTTTAACTCATATGGTGGCTCACGTTTGCGATCTGCAAGTGGGAGATTTTGTACACACCTTAGGTGATGCGCATATTTACTCAAACCATATGGAACAAGTAAAACTATTGTTATCGCGAGAAGCTCGCCCCCTTCCAAAAATAAAATTAAATCCAGCAGTTAAAAATATTTTCGATTTTAAATATGAAGATATCGAAATAACTGGTTACGATCCGCACCCAGTTATTAAAGCTGAGGTTGCCGTTTGATTTTATCCCATATCGTTGCAGTGAGCGAAAATGAGGTTATCGGTAAAGACAATACCTTGATTTGGCATTTTGCAGAAGATTTGGCGTATTTTAAAAAAAGAACCACTGGTAAAATAATGATAATGGGTCGAAAAACTTTCGACTCTTTCAAAAAACCACTACCTAAAAGATTTCACATAGTTATTTCGAGAAGTAATCTAGATTCGTCTGACCCTAATGTTAAATACGTTGGTTCACTTTCTGAAGCCTACACTTTAGCTGAAAAGATGACTTTACATGATGAGTGGCCAGAAGAGGTCATGATCATAGGTGGCGGACAAATTTACCGCGACACGATGAAAGATGCCGACTTTCTTTATATTACTCGCATACCCGGCCAGTTCGAAGGCGATACTCATTATTCTTTAAAATTGCCTGCAGAGTTCTTAATTGCCTTTAGCCAGTTTAGCGAAAATAGCGCAGGACTTCGCTGGGAAATCTGGTCGAAAGAACGCAAAGAAAGTTAAGCAAACTGCCTAACTATTTGTCGCTATATTTGAAGTTCAGGCCTCTTCCAAAATTAATATTTTTCCGATAAGTATCTATGAACGAAAAAGCCGCCCAACCAGAACTTGGTTCTAAACGCTACTTCACAAAAGAACCAGCGCGTATTGATGTCTACGGTAAAAAAGAAGTGCTCTTCTGCCGTATGAATAACTTGTCGTCTACGGGAGCTTTCTTTGAACTTTTAAACCCTACCTATATTCCGCGTATAGGTGATTTAGTTAGAATGACGATCAACCTCAAACAAGTGAATAAAACCCATGTCGTAAATGGCGAAGTGGTTTGGTTTAAGGGTTCGGGCTTAGGCGTGTCATTCATTAAACAAAAAGAACTCTTCACGAAGCTCTCTAAGTAGAGATAACTCCCCAATCAGCTCACACCTACTTTAGTCTAGTTTGTTTCTAATCAGTTGGTTCCATTTTGAGTCATGCTAGTATTTTTTCAAGTACTTGACCAACGTCTAACCCAAGGATGGGAATATGAAAAAAATAGTTCTGTTGAGCTTAGCGGCTCTATCACTTTTAACTCTATCGTCAGTTAAACAAGCCAACTCTACCGATAATCAATACTATTGGATGAAAGTTGCGGCCACTGATAAATTTCAACGTTCAGTTATTGCTAGCACGGGTGCCGCGATTGAAATTGTAAAAGATGATTACGTAATTGCATACGGTAGCGATATTGAATTAGCACGCATCAAAAAATTAGGTTGGTTACAAGCTTCTTCAAATTTAGCTGAAGAGATGAGTGCTAAAGATTTTCCTACAAAAGATGCCGCCTATCATAATTATGCTGAGTTAACAGAAGCTATCAGCACTCTAGCCAAAAATAATCCTGACATCGTACAATTGTCATCAATCGTAAAAACTCAGGAAGGCCGCGACATATGGGCTTTACGCATTACTTCTAATTTTAATATAGCGGATACTAAGCCAGCGACTATTTTTATGGGCGGACACCATGCCCGTGAACATTTATCTGTCGAAATGCCCTTGATGCTCGCGCAATACTTGGTTGATCAGTTTAGAGCCGGCAACCAACGTGTTATTAGTCTTATTAATTCACGCGATATCCACATTATCCCAGTAGTAAATCCTGATGGCATGGAATACGACATCAAAGATGGCTCTTATAAAATGTGGAGAAAAAATCGCACTCGAAATGCTAACGGCACATTTGGAGTAGATTTAAACCGCAACTACGGTTACCAATGGGGCACAGGCGGCTCTTCAGCTGACCCTAACAGCGATACCTACAAAGGCGTAACTCCGTTTTCAGAGATTGAAACAAAAGCCATTCGTGATTACGTAGAAGCTCACCAAAATATTACTGTTTTATTATCTGTTCACAGTTTTTCAAAATTAATTTTATACCCTTGGGGACACAAATATTCTGGAATTGAAACTGGAGCCGATAAGCAAGTTCATGAAGCCATGGCTCGTAAAATGTCGGAGTGGAATGGGTATGCACCACAACAGAGTTCAGAATTGTATATTGCGAGCGGAGATACAACAGATTGGTCTTACGGCGCACACAAAATTATCTCGTTTACGTTTGAATTAGATCCTGCCAACAACGGCTTTGGTGGCGGTGGATTTTACCCAGGTGCTGGCGTCATTCAGCCCGTATTTCAAAAAAATATCGAGCCTTTTTTATACTTGATGGATTTATCTGACAATCCTTACCGCGCATTAAATGTAGGTATTGGACCCATTGGCCCGTAATTAACGGGCCGCTGCTCTTAAGGTTTCGGGGCCTGCTGGATCGTGATTTTCAAGCTTAGAATTTGAGGTCGATCCAGCTCTTATATTATCTCTAAAAATCTCGTCTGGCATAAATTTAATAATTTGTTTAGCTGCTGTTTTAATATTAGCAAGACTTGCACTTTTCAATGCACGAATTTCTTCGGTAAATATTTTTTTAATTTGAGCATGATGCGAATCACCCACGGGCGCTAATTCGTTTAATGCTTGTTCAAATGTTTTATGCGAAAAATTAAATAATTTTAAGAGTTCAGTTATACGCGCTAGTGTGGTTTCTTTATTTTGATGTTTAAAGTAAGCGCCACTGTTGTTGTCGCGCACGCGAGCGGCTGAAAAGTAATCGTAATTGCCTGTTAATACAATTGATAACAACATCGTTCTTTCTAATGAGTCCGAAGAAAGATAAGTCGCTATGTTATCGATAAATTTAGTCGAGTAAAAAGGGTCCACTTCGGCTTTAAGACGTTCATTAATTTTTAAGATAATTTGATTGCGCGACTTAGCTGACTCTAAAACATCGCGGCCACCTGGAGTTACGTTTAATGCTGCAAACGCCACCGAGTGCATCGCATCGTGCACCGAAAGATTTACGTCAGCATCTCCAGAGAATGGAAACTTTCCTTTCGACAGTAAAGTAAGATAAGGCATCGTAGCGACAACTCCAGCCGCAGCATCGTATCCCCAAACTACATCTTGAAAACCAAATTTTTTTGCCATTTGTTTCATTCTAAAGTTTATTGTTTTTACATCAGGAGCCCAAACCATACTGTGGTTACCTTCAACGCGGTAAAAACCCAGTGCATTAGCTAACTCTGGATTAACTCTTAATAGGGCTGTCAACTCTACGTGATTATAAGCTAAATTAGTATCGCGCTCATTTAATGTTACTAATCTTAATGTGCCGCCGCCCTCACGTGCAGATAGTTTAGCTGTTAACAAAACTTGATAGATGCGCTGTTGATTGTCTCGGATGATTTGTTTAACTGTGGGGTTATCAAGAGCTTCTAATAGGCCACTACCCACCTTAACACCGTTTAAAGTTTCAACATTGGCGTTGATATTAAGTAATTCAACATAGTTGCTAGAATTGAGTTTAGGCGCAGTCCGCGCAATTTGTGCATTTTGCTGCTCACCAAAGTAAATACTGCAGCGGTTAGCGGCTTCTGAAACAGGTAAGCCGATAAGTTGCGCGAATATTATAATCAGTAAACTATAAGTCAAATTTTTCATAGCAAGGTGGGAGATGCAATGACTGCGCCTGTATAATTGGATTCTGAGTCTTCTCAAATACTATATAGTAGCTATAAATATTCCAAAAAGCTCTAACTCTCTCAGTTTGCGGCAGCTGTCTCAAAGTTAAACAACCAGTTCGTCTCATAATGAAGCTATTCACACTAAAATTGGCGAAGATTTTGAAGAGTGAAGTTTTGTGGACGTATGTAGAATTATCAGCATTATATTAGTAGGTGGCTTGATCAGCTTACAACTCGGAGCTCAAGAGCTCGAACGTTGTCTTAACTATGCAACGGCTCAAGAGCACCGTCTTGAAAAAGAAGACATAATCAAAATATGCTTCGATAAGTTTAAAACAAAAATAAATAAAAGCGAATGTTACTCCTATTTAAATAAAAAAGTAAAATCGCTAGATTCGACAAAACTCAATGAAGAAATAACTTCAGTTTGCTTCTATGAAACCTCACAAACGCCTGATTTAAACTCTTGCATGAGTGAAACTAAAAAATTTAAATCATCTAACAACCACGATGAAGCTGTTTTTTACTGCTATCAGCAGTTTCAAGAAAAATTGAGCAAAGCCGATTGCCTTAAAACAGCTAATCAGTTGATATTTCCTCTTAAAAAAGAGTACTTAACTAACCACTGCAATAATAATTCAAATTAGTTTTGTACGAGGTAAAAGTTTTTTTTAGGAATCATGAGCGGCACCCCCGCTGGCAAAATTTTACTTTTTTTAATAGAGGACCAGTTTAAGTGTGGATTCATGTTTTTAAGACGAGTCATGCTTCCGTCAAACCAAGTTAAAACTTCTGCCCTCTTTGTATGATTTGGTAAACGATACTCTTTAAAGCTTAGATTGTCCGCACGAATTAAATCATCTCCAAACAACTCTGGCGCATTTCTCTCTACTTCAAGTACTGCTAAAAAACAGGCATAGAAATTTTTTGAAGCAAAACCCCAAGTACGAGTCGCTTGTTTTGATTTAATCATATCTTCAATTCGAACGGATTCGCTTTTTTTCATCATACGTCTGACACCAGTTAAACCATGATTATAAGCTGTAATAGCCAACGGCCATGATTTTAGACCTTGAAAGTTTTCTTTCATAATTTTAGCAGCGAGTCTTGTAGCATACATAGGATGATTTCTTTTATCATAGTTTGTTGTGATGAAGCCTTTACTGCGACCTACTGAAGGCATAATCTGCCATAAGCCACTAGCACCCACTTTTGATTGAGCATAAATATTAAATGAGCTTTCAACAAATACGACTCGCGTTAGTTCAATGGGTAAATTTTCTTTAGCAAAAATATCTTCCATTTGATCAAGGTACTTTCCCGATAAATAAAAGGCTTTACGCATACGATCTCTAAGCCCCATTTGTAAACGCACCTTTTTGGGGTCTACGTTAAATTTATTAACTAAATAATTTTTTTTATATTTAACTTCAAGCTCAATCAGTTTGCGTTTGCGAGAGTCTATCATATTTGTATTTTGATAAATGTCTGTTAAATCAATTTCGCCTAAAATAACGCTGGGGTCATCGATCATATGAAATACACCTTGAGTGGTGTTGTAGTGTGAATAAATTTTAATCCAGAAATTTACACGAGCTCTCATCTCTTTATTCACTTGAAATTTTGAATTTTCTGGTAAACTTGAAGACCAGCCTTCAACGAGAGCTTGGGTATTCAAAGAAAAACACAAAATAAGAGTAAATAAATATTTCACTTCATTATTTTAAACTATTATTCAGTAACTGATCAAAAGCTTCTCTCACAATTGCTTCATCTCGTGGACCATTGTATAGGAACGAGAAGGTAAATACTTTGCCGTCACGTCTTCCCGCATAGCCAGCGAGACTTACGACACCGTCTAGGTAACCCGTTTTTGCGCGCACCCAGCCTTCGGCCAATGAGCTTTTCATGCGCCTCTTAAGCGTTCCATCAACACCAGCTATTGGTAGTCCGTCTAAAAATATTGGATAAATCGAAAAATCATTCTTAACCGCAGTTAAAACTTTATTGAGTGCTCCCGCCGAAAATGAATTATCACGAGTGAGCCCCGATGGGTTTACGATATGAATTTCATTCGTGCCAATACCAATTTTAGAAAGCTCTTCACGAATAACTAAAACTCCATTTCTTAATGAAGCACCTGACTTAACATCAACAGCTGCCATATTTTTTGTTAACATTTCAGCAACAAAATTATTTGAAAATTTGTTCATATCAGAAAGAATATAAGATAAGTTTTTACTCTCATAAGTAGCCACTAACTCTGCGCCAACAGGAACTTTTCCTGCAATCACTTTACCAAGTACAGCAATATCTCTTTGTTCTAAAAAATAGAGCAAATTATGGCCCGACCAGATATCAGGATCGCTAACACTCTTGAAAATGCCTTTTTCTTTCATGTCTTGTGCAACATCACCACTTACTGTTATTAATTTTTCTGTATTTGAAATACTAACGACTAATTCTTTTTTAGGACTACCACTAACAGTATTGGCATTATTAACTAATTCGTAATAATCATTATCGGGATCTATTTTAACTTGAGCCTTTTGACCCACTTTTGCAGGCTTAACGAAAATATTTACGGCATTCCAGTTAAAACTCATAGCTCCTACTGGGGAGTCATACGCGCGGTCCACTCGCTTACTTTCACGACTTTCATCAAAACGCACTTTGTCAAACAAGCTGTCATCCACGATGATATTGCCTTTAATTTCTTTAATATCCGAGCGCGTAAACTCATTAACTAAGTACCACAAGTTTTCAGATACAAATGCGGGATCTCCTCCACCTTGCAAGTATAAATTTTTTCCATCATAAAAAAGCTTAGTGTAAAAGCGCTGACCCACTGGAAATTTTTTAAGAACCGCAAAAGAGGTTAATATTTTTGATATCGAAGCTGGTATTTTTTTAGAATTCTCATTGAGCCCAAAAACAGTTTCTTCTCCATCTAATATCTGAAGACTTAGATCGTCTGAGTTAATTTTGTACTTATTCAAGATACTAGCGTAGGAAGCGGCAACTTCGTTTGTTTTGGGTTTAAATTTTGTCATTTTTGCTTGAGCTGGACTAAAGTTTAAGAGCAACACTAAAAGCAAGACTACGACTTCGAATTTATTATTATGAGTTTTCATTTTACTAGTATAGCGTCAGAATACTTTTATGAAAAGAAAAGATTGGCTATTTGTCGTTGGCTTATTACTGGTAACAATTATCGCAGATCAAATATCAAAAATTTGGGCTTCAGGACTTACTGCTGAACAAAACTATGGAGTAATTAAACTTATACTCGTGCACAATCACGGCGCCATGCTGGGTTTATTTTCAGACCTACCTGCTGTCTTGCGTATAGTGACTCTATCAACCAGCGGAATTTTCATTTTATGTATATATAGTTTAATTCAGTATATTATTCCCACTAAAATGTTAGGGCTAAGACTGAGCCTTTCTATTTTAGTTGGCGGCATTTTAGGTAATGTTCTAGATCGTATTTTTTATGGCTATGTTATCGATTTTATATCGGTACATATTGGTGGCTGGCATTCGCCAATTTGGAATGTGGCCGATATAATTCAGTGGATAGGCTACATATTCATGGTTTATGCGCTAGTTAAACACAGCGATAAATTATGGCCAGATCAAAATGAAAGAAAAACTTTTTGGGTTAATAAAAAATTTCAAATAAAACATTCTATATTTTTTACGGTGACTGGTTTCTTTTTAACTTTAGTTAGTTTGGTTTTTTCTTATACTTATTTAAAAGTCACTATCCAAGAACTCGTTGGAAACAACCCAGTACTTATTGAAAAGTTTACTAAGCCATTTTTAATTACGTTTATTGTCTTATCTCTTATATTCTCAATCATCTTATTTACTGTTGGCAAATTAATTTCGCACCGAATCGCTGGTCCGCTCTACGCATTTGAAAGATTTTTAAAAGATATATTAGATGGCAAAGGACTCACTAAAACAGGAGCCGCTTTGACTTTAAGAACTAATGATGACTTTAAACATCTTGAAGAGCTAGCAGAGCAAATCCGAAAAAAAATGCTTAAGTTAAATTCTCAAAAAACAGTCTTAGTTGCTGAATACACCGACGACGAAGACGAA